>CAJXAS010000040.1 GCA_913050305.1 uncultured Polaribacter sp.
GTTGTAAAACTTTAGGGATTAACCTTCTCAATTTTATTAACAATATAATTAGTATCGCCCAGCCAAGGCATTGTTTTGTAACGTTCTTTATAAAACACCTTTACTTTTTTTCCTTCATAAGACTTTATGGTATTCATCAAGGATTCTTCTAGCATAGTAAAAGACCATATATTTCCTTCCAGCCCACTAGCCATGCTAATACCACCTAAATTTAGTTGGCCTTCAAAACTCTTAAATATAACCCCTTTTTTAGAAACCTTAATGAGATTACCGGACCTAGTTCCTTCAGAATATGACCAAGAACAGACCCAAAGCACTGCAAAAAATACAAAGGCACTGATAAAAAGAAATTTTATAAAAATATATTTTAATCGCTCTTTAAATGTTTTTTTTGTCATAAAAATAGTGTTGCGCCTATTCTAAAGGTATTAATGTTATTCGTAAAATTTGGAATATAACTAGCATTTACTTTTAACTTATTGGGAGTAATCATATAATTAAAATTGAATTCACTAGACCATATTGTCTGGGATAAAATAGTAACTGTAGGATTAACAAAAAGGAATGCTTGTTGTGAAAAACTAATACTCATATTGGTTTGAAAATTAACACCACTCTGTGACTTACCAGCATAATCATTAGGTTCTGTAACATACACGAAGCCTACTCCAGGAAACATTGCTATTTTAGGAGATACTACGTAACCCGCAACTACTCCAGCAGATAAAGACCATACATCAGATCCTAAACCATTTTTGAAAGACCCTGTAGGGATTGTAACGTCTGCATAAGGGGCAATGGCTATCAAGCGTTTCGTAATGTTTCTTTTAAGCGCATGGAAGTAGCGCACTCTCGTATCAGAAAGCCCAAACTTATTACTACCTTCATTGTATAAAAAAGGAACTTCTACTAGAAGTAAATTATCTGGATTGAAGGCATATTGCAGATTAACCCTCGTTCCGTATAAGTCAGATCCATTTTTATGTGCTTGGTATTCAAAAGCTCCATTTACTTGTGTATATAGGTTTGTAGGTTTTGAGGCATCCACCGTTCCTTGTTCATCTTTCTGTGCGGTCATTTGGAATTGCCCAGCAAACAAGACAATTAATAAGACAATAACTTTTAAATAATTTGTTTTCATATAACTTGTTTTAATAAGATTTATTTAGATTTTTAAATATCCTAGAAGTTCTATTTTAGCTCTTTTTGTCAACATCACATTACCTATAGCTTCGTAAGAAAGATTTATTTTAGTTGGCGTTTTATCTTTAGCTATACTAAAAGCAAAAGAACTCATACCTTTTTTTATAACCCCAGTGCCCTTAGGTCGTTTTTCTTCTGCAGTTCCGTCTTTGTAAAAGACAATCGCTAGCTTAAACTTTAGTGTTCCTTGGGTACATTTTATTTTAAACTTAGAAAGCTCTTTATCTTCGCCGCGCAGCATAATTTTGTCATCTTCGTGTTTGTAAGTCACATCTTTTTTAGCTATTACTTTCCATTCTTTTGATTGTCCAATAAGCTGGAATGAACCTATAAGTAATGTTATCACTAGCAGTGTATGCCTCATAATACCGGGTATTAATAATTGAATTAATCTATTTTTTTAAAGTTGGTAATTTCTTTGGTTCCTTTAATAGTTACATACACTTGTGCCATATAATTATCACCATTTTCCAAGGACATAATAAATCTGTAGTTTTTTCCACTTACAACTTGTGATTCAGCATTTAAAATTATATTGATTGGTGTCTTTATATTATATGCAATGATTACATAATCAGCTAATTCTTTGACAGTATCTGTAACCTCTATCGATTTCCAGCCACCAACGAGATTCATTTGGTCCTTTTCCATTGTTATTTCTTTATTCTCAGTTGGAACAATTTGAATCTTTTCTCTACATTGTCTAAGTACTATTAAGCTGATAGCGATAAAAAATAATGTAATTACTTTTGTAATAATCATGTTTTATTTTTTATAAACAGATATGCCTTCTTTAATTGTTTCTAAAACAACAATATTTTTAATATCTTTTTCTGCAACCTTTAATGGATTTTTATCTAGAATAACTAAATCTGCTAATTTTCCATTTTCTATTGTTCCTTTCTTATTTTCTTCAAAATGTTGGTAAGCCGACCATTCTGTAATTCCCTTTAAAGCTTCATATGGAGTTAACTTTTCACCTGCACCAATTAATTTACCAGATCTGGATTTACGCTCAACTGTAATACCAACCATTCGCATTAAATTAGGCAAAGCAACAGGGGCATCTGTATGTATCGTTATTCTTAACCCTTTGTTTAAAGCTGTTCTTGTTGGGCTTATTTTATTTCCTAATTCATCTCCAATAATTTGTTTATGCCAATCTCCCCAGTAAAAAGTATGTAATGGAAATAAAGATGCAATAACATCTAATTCTTTGTATGCATCGAGTTGGTCTTCCCTAACATATTGTCCATGAATTAAAACATTTCTTCTGTCTTTCTTTTCAAACTCACTAGATACCTTGCGCATTGTTCGTATCATTTGATCCATAGCCGCATCACCATTGGCATGAGTTTGAACTTGCCAATTATTTGCAAACGCTTTTCTATATAATGATTCAAGAACACTATCTTGAGGTATTGCTGGATAGCCTAAATACCCTTTTTTAGCGCCATCTGGCGGTAACAAATAAGGTTGAGTTCTCCATGCAGTTCTTCCTTGAGGTGAACCATCTAACGTTAATTTCATTCCTCCAATACGATATTTTTTATCGTATTTTTTAGAATTCCATTTTGTATTCATAAGCGTATCTACAAATAAATAATCAACATAACTTACCACGTCAAGTTTAAGTTTACCAGCTTCCGCCGCATTGGCTAGCATATCATGGTTTTCAAGCATTGCTCTTCCTTCTTGGGCTGTTGTATAGCCAAATGACAACGCCATATTTTGCCCAGATTCAAAAAACATATTTGCAGCCTCTTTAGTTTTTGGTGTTAATGCTTTTGTATAATATGGTATTGCGGCCAGTTCTTCTAAAACACCATTAGGCTCGTTTCCATTTTCTCTGCGAATAAGACCTCCTTCGGGATTTTTTGTTTCTGCAGTAATATTTAAAAGTTCTAATCCTTTCGAGTTTACCACGGCAAAATGACCAGAAATATGGATAATCATTATTGGGAACTCTGTTGTGACTTGATCAAGATCATGCTTTGTTGGAAACCGTTTTTCTTCAAGTACACTATCATCAAATCCGGCACCAAAAATCCATCCTGTTAACGCACGATTTTCTGGTGTATTCCACTCTTTTAATATACGCACAATAGCATCCATATTATTAGCGCCAGCATCTGGTGGAGGTAATATTTGAGCTCCAATAGATTGTGAAGAGAAGTTTGAAAAGTGCGCATGTGCATCTATAAATCCAGGCAACATAGTCTTTCCCTTTAAGTCTACTTCTTCGGCTTTTCCTTCAAAACGATTCATTGCAGCTGCCTTACTACCTGTAAAGATGATTTTCCCTTCACGAGTTGCAAGAGCCTCTACATACTCTGTTGTATCACCAGCCATGGTAATGATGTCTCCCCCATAATATACAGTTTGTTGCAGTTTGTACGGTTCTGCTATTGCTGTATTACTCTCAGTCCCTGTTGTTGTGTTTTTTGGTGTCTCCTTGCAGCCCGTTAAAATAACAGCTAAAAGAAATACAATACTCGATAGATGTCTCATGTTTTATTATTGTTTAATTAATGAATTAATTTCTTACTTTCTGAAATGACCTCCGTTATAAATATCAAAATTTATATTTGGTCTCACTTTTGGACCATGGGGTCCCCATGTCATATTTACTCCGGCACTAGTCCGGTATTTAGCACTTGAACAACGTTGAAATACATTCAATACCAATGCTATTGATAGACATATTATTATTTTCTTAAATAGATTTTTCATAACAATGTTTATTAATTTTTTTGAATTGCAATTATTGCTCCATAGGGGTCTTGAATAATACCTAGAGTTCCACCTCTTATTCTTTTATCAGGTGAGAGTATTACGGAGCCCCTAGCCCTTTTTGTAGCTGTAATAATTGCTGAAGGTAATTCTACATTAACATAAGGAATCCATTGACCTTTTTGATTAGTAACAGGATTTTTGGTCATTCCAGCCAAAATCTTTTCACCATCTTTAAAATACCAATACGGCTTATTATCAATAGTTACCGCTTCTGAAGATATATTGAATGTGCTTTCGTAAAAAGCTTTTGACTTTTCTAAATCATCCGACCATAGCTCTATACCTAGCCAATCATTGTAAGCTTTCTTTTCATTAACGATAGCACTATTGTATGCATTTACTGACACGAGAGAAAAAATAATTCCCTGAGGGCCTTCAAAGATTACTTGTTTTCCAATACCAGGTACCTTTATTGGATTTAATGCCAATTTAGCTCCGTTGGCAACTGCTAATTTAATTCGTTTGTTGAGTTCTTGAGATGACAAAGCGAGTGATGTTATCCAAGTAGAGGATTCAGTATTAGGTATTTCAAGCATACCACCAATTAACATTTTGTGGTTGTAAATAAGTGCGTATTTAAATCCTTTAATATTTTTTTCTTTGAAAGTCCAACCAAATATTTTGTTATAAAATTCTTTAGATTCTTCTATATTGGGAGTTATTAAATCATGCCACAAACCTTGTTCTGAATAAACTTTATGTACCGCTAAATCAACATTACTATACCCTTTCAAGGGATTTAAACTCGCTACACATATTAAAATGATTGCTATATATTTCATAAGTATTTTTTGTTTTTTTAACGATTATCAGATTAATGTTTGTTAAATAATTTACTTATTGTAATTGCTAAGCCCCAAGAATTGTAGTAATTCCATTTATTGTCCCAAACTAAGGCAGCGCTAACCTCCCATTTATTAGGTAAGTGAAATCCGTATTCTAATCCCAATCGGGTTAAGGTTAGGGTTTTTTCATGTGTGAATTCTGCACCAACGCCGCCTATAAGAATAAGTCGTTTTCCTGGTTTATATAATATTACTGGAACTGAAGCAACAGGGTAGGATCGCTCTAAAAGTTCATTATCATCATTTTCAATAAAAAAGGATTCTAAAATAATATCATTTTGAAGACCGATAGCCCATTTGTTTGCAACCCAATAATCAAAATTAAAGGACCATGATGGAAGTGCTAACCACTCAGTCTTTCCTTCTATTTTCCCTTCTGATATGTGAGTATGACCTAAACCTGCGGTTAATCGACTGGTACCTTTATGCTCATTATTCTTTGAATAAGCCTTGTGATCATGTATATTTTGACCCATTATTGATGATGAGATCGTAATACAAAGTAGAATAAAAAAAGTAGTAATTTGTTTCATAAAACCGCTATTTATTCTCCATCATTCTTAATCTTTTATTACATCTAGCTATAGACAATTCAAGATTCTCCAAACGCATGGTTTTCACTTGGTCATAACTATCAAAAGCTGTTATAAAATTATTTAACGATGAATACAAGGTGTCTTCTTGAATTATTTATAAAAAATGTTTTAGCTAATCAAACAAATTTATGAATAGTACTGGAAATTCTTATGTTGAATTTAGTTCAGAAAGAGGTGAATAAAGTTCATTTTGCTTGATGTTGTCTTTGGATTACCCCAAATTTTAATTTATAAACAAAATTTACAATGAGGATATGAGAGAAAAAAATCCAAAAATTATATAAAGAGAAATGAACTTATAGTCAAATTCGCTAATTTTTGTTTCGATAATTATTTTACTTCTGCAAAATAAGCACAAAAATTAGTGGGCCAATGGAGAAGTCTCAGTGGTGAAAATTTCTATAGCAAGAGAGGTTGTTATAGCGTAAGATTAAAAAATGATTAACTGCATGCTACTTCAAAGAGAAGAATATTTAGGGTCATACAGGTAAGTTATTTTAATTGAAGTATTTAGATCCAATCAATTAGATAATAATTACTTATATTTAATACAACTAATTTTAACATTTAATAGTGTAATATGCCTTCATTAAATCCATCAGCTTCCGTTTTAGGGGTTCGTAAGGCCAAGCATCTCTTAAGACGTGCATGTTTTCATTATTCAAAAGCTACGTTGAGCCATTTTGCAGCGTTGACGCCTGCACAGGCCGTTGCTGAGCTTTCTCAAGAGGCGGATACACCTTGGCAAGATCCATATGATTTAACCACAAATAATAACGATAATACTATCGATGGTTTTTGGATACACAGTGGAAACCCTCCTTCTTTTTACCAATCTGGTCAAGTGAAAAAACGAGCTGTTATTTCAGGCTGGTGGTGGTACAATATGATGCAACAAAATAGATTGAAACATAAATTAGTTTTCTTTTTACATACGTGTTTTACGGTTGCAAAGGATTCGGGTAGTGGCAAGTCTGCTTATTTTTATGACTATTTAAAACTTTTAGATTTTTATGCTTACGGGAGCGTCAAAACTTTAGCTAAAAAAATAACATTCGATAATGCAATGTTGTATTATTTAGACAATACAACCAACAATAAAAATAATCCCAATGAAAATTATGCACGTGAATTTTTGGAGTTATTTACGATTTTAAAAGGTCCGCAAATTTCAGAAGGCAATTATACCAATTACACAGAGTATGACATTCAACAAGCAGCTAAGGTGTTTTCTGGGATAAAAGTAAAGCCAGACAGAGATACTATTGACCCTGATACTGGTATTCCCTATGGCTATGTGAAAACTTCGCAGCATGATACAGGTTCAAAAACATTTAGTGAAGCCTTTAACAATCAAACCATTCAGGGTGGGAGCGACCTTGCCGGAGTTACTAATGAACTTGGTGATTTTGTGGAAATGATTTTCTCCCAATCAGAAACAGCCAAGTCCTATTGCCGCAGATTGTATAAGTTTTTTATAAAAAGTGAATGGGGAGCGTCTGTAGAAAATGACATCATAACACCGTTAGCTACCCAACTCATAAATTCGGACTATGACCTCCTTTCTGTTGTGCAAACACTTTTAATGTCTGAGCATTTCTATGACGAGGATAATTCGGATACAACCAACGAAATTGTGGGAAGTATTGTTAAAAATCCAATTCAACTTTTGAGTCAAATTATTTCAGCGCTCGACATTTCAATACCAAACCCTGAAGCTTCAAGCGAAAATCCGCCTAGCTCGTGGACAACGGAACAACAAGATTTTTATAATTTCTATTATAAGTTTTGCCACAATACATTTTTACCTGGCGCAGGAATGAATATATTTTCACCAGATACCGTTGCAGGATATCCTGCTGATTATCAAGGCCCTGATTATGATCGCAGTTGGTTTAGTTCTAACACCATTGTAGCGCGTTACAAAACAATTGAGTCACTTATTGCAGGAGAAAATAGAATTTTGGGGGTTCAAACTAATGCCAACGGAGCGTCTTATTATCAGAACATATGGATGCAATTTAACGCAGTAGAGTTTGTTGCGAACAACAATCACATCTCCAATCCTTATGATTCAACGGTATTGGTTTCTGAGCTTGTGGAATTGCTTTTTTGTGAAAGTATTACGGCAAACCGCTTGGATTATTTTATTCAATCCCTTAACGACTTAGATCCTGGTTATTGGACAGGTGCTTGGGCTGAATATGTTCAGAGTGGAAATACTGTTCAAGTCAAGTCACGTTTGGATGCGCTTTTCACAAAGCTTATCAATGCACCAGAATTTCAATTGATGTAAATTTATTTAAAAATGAAAAGAAGAAATTTTATAAAGCTTACAAGCACTGCATCAGCAGCTGGCTTGTTGCCGATACAATTAAATGCATCTTTCAAATTTTTGAATAGCTTTTCGAATTGTGATTTTTCGAATCGAAAAATTGTACTTATTGAACTTGCTGGTGGTAATGATGGGCTCAATACAGTAATACCATTGAGTGTATATTCGGACTATGTTAGCATGCGACCTACCATTCATGTGCCGTCCTCTTTAGTGCTACCTCTAAGTAATATTGATTCAAATCTTGCAGGGACAAATCAAGATATAGGGTTACATCCCAAACTTTTAGGAATGTATAACTTATTTGATCAAGACCAACTAAAGATTATTCAATCTGTGGGATATCCTTCGGCTAATAAAAGTCATTTTGCGTCTATAGATATCTATAATACTGGGAATGATGGAAGTAATTGGAATAATGGTCAAAATAGTGGTTGGATCGGGCGTTTTATGGAAAACCATTATACCGATTTATTACCTACAAATTTTCCAATGGGGGTTCAAATTGGCTCTAGAAATACATCTTTGGGATTTCACGGTTTAAATGAACACGGTCTTGCCGTTAATTTAAGCGGACAAGATTCCGAAAACTTTTACTCTGTTTTGAGTGGGCTTTCTGGAGAATACCCTTCCGAATTCCCCGATTCTCACTATGGTAATGAGTTGCAATATATCGTGGATACTGATACGGTTTCAAATGTATATGCGCAAGCCATTTCTAATTCTTTTAACAGTGGAAGTAATTTCTCTGGTGCCAATTATCCAGATACGGACTTGGCTGATCAACTGAAAACTGTAGCGAGATTAATTCGAGGGGGGATTCAAACTAAAGTTTATATGGTTCGACTTGGAGGTTTTGATACCCACAACAATCAAGTCCAAGGTCAAGGCGATATTCAAGGAAAACATTATAACTTATTAGATGAATTATCTACTGCTGTCGAGGCATTTATGAGTGATGTGAATTCCGATAGCATCGGAGATGATATTGTTGGTCTTACCGTATCTGAGTTTGGAAGAAAAGCTCAAGAGAACGGAAGTAATGGAACCGATCATGGTGAAGTAGCACCTGCGTTTGTTTTTGGTAAACCTATAAATAGCGGTATTTCGGGTGTCAATGTTGATTTTAGTGAAGCTACTTCCGGTAATAATTTTCAGATAGAATCCGTTCAATTTGATTACCGTCAGACCTTAGCAACAATAATGCAAGATTTTCTTGGTTCTAATACGAACAATATCAATAATACTTTTGTAGATAATATTAACAACGATAGTTTTGCTGAGCAGAAAATTCAAAACCTAGTAAAAGCGGATTATGCAGTTCAAGAAGACTGTTTAAATCAAAGTTTAAGTGTTGAAAAACTCAATTCAAAAGATTGGTTTGTGTATCCGAACCCTTTTAAAGATCACGTAAATTTAAACTGTTTGATAGATGGTCAAAACAAACCCACAACATTTATCATCGTGAATCAAATTGGTCAAACTATTCAACGTGGAGAGTTAAAACTTAGTAACAGGTACGCTCGTATTGATCTTCCAAATTTACCCACTGGACTTTATGTTTTAACTTTAGAAAACTCTTCTAAAAAAGAGCGCTTTAAGCTACTAAGAGGCATGCTTTAGATGAACTTAATAGAAATTTAAACCAATTCTTTGAGTTTTTGTACTGCTTGTTCGGCAGTAACATCTCTTTGAGGCATTCCGAACATTTCATAGCCTACCATAAATTTTTTACTGTTGCACTTCGAAGAAGCGGCGGGTAAAAACTCATATGCCAATGCCAATATATATATTGTTTTTTTCGTTGTTAGGCGCTCGATGAATTCCACTAGAATATAAAAGAACATTCAAAAAATTTGTCATAGGTTTTAGCCTTTCCTTTGATGTTTTAAATATATTTGATAAAAATATAGTTATGAAAAATATCGCTTCTTCTTTTACTTTACCGAATGGATCTGTTTTAAAAAATAGAATTGCAAAGTCTGCGATGAGTGAAAATTTTGGGACGCGACATCACGCACCAAGTAAGGGTTTAATAAATGCATATCGGGTTTGGGTAAAAGGCAATCCAGGGTTGCTTATCACAGGAAATGTGATGGTAGATTCTTTGGCATTGGGTGAAGCGCGGAATGTAGTTGTTGAAGACTATAAAGATTTCGAATTATTAAAAGAATGGGCTAAAGCAGCAGAAGGAACAGGTGTACATCTTTGGCCACAAATAAACCATCCAGGGAGGCAGGCCTTTGCGGCAATTAATAGAGAAACAGTAGGGCCTTCTGCGATACCACTAAATATGGGGAGTGCTTCTAAGATGTTTAAAGTGCCAACAGCATTGAAAGAAGAAGATATTTGGAACATCATAAAACGCTTTGGAAATACCGCTAGAATCTTAAAAGAAGCTGGCTTTACAGGTTGTCAGATTCATGGAGCCCATGGGTACTTAGTCAGTCAGTTTTTGTCTCCCAATAGCAATGTTCGAACTGATCAATGGGGTGGTTCTTTGTCAAATAGAGCGCGTTTTGTTTTAGAGATTTATCGTGAAATTCGGCATCAAGTTGGGGCTGATTATCCAATCGGAATTAAGATTAATTCTGCAGATTTTCAGCGAGGCGGATTTACAGAAGAAGCATCTATGGAGGTGATTCGTCTGCTAGGAAATGAAGGAATCGATTTGATTGAAATATCTGGTGGAACTTATGAGAAGCCAGCTATGATTCAGGGAGATCGCAAAAAAAGTACCCTTGCCCGTGAAGCGTACTTTTTAGATTATATTGAAAAAGCTCGAAAACTGATTAAAACCCCTTTGTTACTTACGGGAGGTTTTCGTTCTGTTTCGGTAATGGAGAATGCTTTGGAAGATGGTCATTTAGATGTTATTGGTTTGGCAAGACCATTTTGCTTATATCCTAATTTGCCTAATCAAATTTTTGACGGTTCTGTAAAACGATTTGAAACCCCGATACCTGAAATTGGTGTTACGTTTTTGGATAAACTGGGTGGTGTAGAATTACCCTGGTATGAGCTTCAAATTCAACGTATTGGAAAAGGGAAGCCTCCTAAATCCACACTTCCAGGGATTTTAGCTTTCTGGTTTAGCCTTAAGAGTTTGTTTTTTAAATCTTTTTGGAAGAATAAATAAGTTTAATATAAATAAAAAACCCGCAGCCATAAAAGGTTGCGGGTT
>CAJXAS010000041.1 GCA_913050305.1 uncultured Polaribacter sp.
AGATGCAAATCTTAATTATTTATGGAAAGATTCTAAAGGAAAAGGAAGTTTGTCTTTAAGTTTCGAAAGTGTTTTTGACACAGGTAGAAATGCAGATTTCTGGATTGCTCCTGGTTACTTCTCATCAAAAGAACAACTATTACAAAGCAATCAAATCTATGCAGAATTTACTGCTTTTAAAAATGATAGAATCTATACACCTTCAACTAAAAAAGGAAAAACTGGTGGCGTATTGTATTACGAATTAGCGCCAACAAGACCAGACTTAGTTTTAAAAGATATTATCAAAATTACGCACCCTAATTTATTACCAAATTATGAGTTAACGTTCTTTGAAAAGATGCAGTAAAACTAACTTTTAAAAAAAAAGAATAAAACTACACTTGCTTAAAGCATTGCACTCTATTATATTTTTAATCTATAGCAAACAATTTAGAGATGTTACATTTAAAATGAACGCGTTTGAAATGCTTTAAACATTCAAAGGAGTCACATAGCATATCTCTTTTTATACCCTTCCAAAACCCCTTTTATTCCCTTTAAAAAACAGTGCGGTATTTCACCTAATAAAAATAGATAGTCTTTGGAAGTTATTCGTAAAATAGTGTGTTAAAAATTTGTCTTAATAATTTATAGCCGCTAATTAAAACTACATATCTAATTACTCGGTGGCAAACTTAAAAGCAGCTGCTGCATGAATTTTGGTGGTATCAAAAATTGGTAATGAAACATCATTTTGATTGATTAACAATGGAATTTCTGTACACCCTAAAATAATACCTTCTGCTCCATTTAAAATTAAACTATCTATAATTTTTAAATAGCTTTCTTTTGAAGATTTTTTAAATTCACCTTGCGCTAATTCATCATAAATAATACGATGAATTTCATCTCTTTCCTCAGCGTCTGGAATTATAGTTTCTATCGAATGCTCATTTAAAATATCTCTGAAAAAATCTTTTTCCATTGTATATTTTGTTCCCAATAATGCTACTTTTTGCATTCCTTTCTTTTGAATTTCTTTAGCGGTAGTATCTGCAATATGAATAACAGGAATGCGCACCACTTTTCTAACTGCATCAATACATAAATGCATCGTATTCGCACAAATAAGAATACAACTGGCACCGGAATTCTCTAAATTAGTAGCAGTTTCTGCCATCTTTTTATCTAACAAATCCCATCTGCCTTGTTTTACTAATTGAGAAATTTGTCCGAAATCAAATGAATTAATAATTAACTCTGCAGAATGTACTTTTCCTAACTGATTGGCATTTAACCGATTTAAAATCTGATAATACAATACAGTAGATTCTGGTGTTATTCCTCCAATTAATCCTATCTTTTTCATTTAGATAATTTAAGTTTTTCTAAAGCATTTTCTCGCAAATACAAAAACAACGGAAAAGTAAATGCCACGGCAACTAAAAAAGTAAATGGGATTAGTAACCACCAGTATCTAATTTTTAATCGTATTGATTCTGGAATCATAAACACAAAGAATGTAAGAACTACCACCGTTAAATCTGCACCAAAAGATTTACCTGCAAAATTAGCTTGTGCATCATTAAAAAAACTTGTAAAAGTTGGGTCGTTTGCAGTTTGAAACCATTGAATATTATAATACCATGTATAGCAAATACCTAGAATAGAGAGCATCAAAAACAAATGTTTACGTTTCATAATTTAATAGTTTTAAAATAATTTTATTTGATTCTCATCATCACGTTTTTGTTCTTCTGCTTTCTTTTTCTCTATAGATTTTTGTAAAGCTATTTTTGCTTTTTCTTCTACAGAAAGTTCCTCTAAAACAGGTTTTTTAGTTACTGTTTCTGATATTTCAATTGGAAGTATATTCTCTTCCACAATTTCTTCTGAAAACACTTCAATTTCTTCTACTTTCTCTTCTTCCGGTTCCTCAAAGGGTAATGATTCCAGTAAATTAACTTGTTTTATTTTTTCTATAGACAATTGATTCCCTTGCGCTTTTATACCTTTAACAGCTATAAAATCCTCAAAATTCACAATTTCATTCCCAATACTTCTTTTAGAATACAAAACCTCTGCAACAGGTCTGTAATCTGTCGCAATAATTTCTAAACGTGATTTTGAATTTTCAGATATAAAAATTTCTTCTTTCTCTGGAGTTTCAATTAAGAAACGTTTTACGTAATAACGTTCTTTATCTGCATCTAAATAAATAGCAGAAATTGGTTTGTTTGGTTTCCATTTTTCTAACACAATCATGTCATCTTCAAAATGCATGGCCAAATCTGGTTTTACCGCTTTAACTTTTCCACTTTGCGTAATAACTAGTAACTTATCTTCTGCTCTAAATTCGCCTAGCAATTCGCCTCTTTCATCAACATTTAAACGCTGTACCGCGTCATCAAACCAAATCTTACGAGGTTTTAAAGTAGAAACACCTTCAGATTTAAAATCTACACTCTTTATGGTATATTTTGTAATTGTATTTCCCCTTACAGCTCTTCCTTTTACAGCTAAATCTGCAAAATCAATATCCCATTTCATTTTTTTAACACTTCCTGTAGCGCGCAGGTTAATGGTTACCACCTCTGCTTCTCCATTAAGGTTTGCAGAAAAATAATGTACGATAGATCCTTTAGTTCCGTTTGATAAATCGTACTCTTTATCTCGTGTTACAGAAGTTACGTTAAAACGCTTCATATAAGAAGGGCCTTTTGCACCATCTCTATACATAAAATTGTAAACCGTTCTTTTATCTTTCTTTTTAAAGACAGCCACATAAATAATATCTTTTCCAACAAAAGTCTTTGCGTCTACTTTTGTGACACTCATCTTTCCGTCTTTTCGAAAAACAATAATGTCATCAATATCAGAACACTCTGCAACAAACTCGTCTCTTTTTAGAGAGGTACCCACAAAACCTTCTTCTCTATTTACATAGAGTTTTGCATTTTTCATGGCTACTTTAGAGGCAACAATATCGTCAAAAATTCTAATTTCTGTTTTACGCTCTTTTCCTTTACCATAGGCGCTTTTTAAACGCGTAAAGTAATCTATAGCATACTGTATTAAATTGTTTAAATATTCTTTTACAACGGCTATTTTGTCTTCTAAACCTTCTATGAATTGTTTTGCTTTATCAATATCAAATTTTGATATTTTCTTTATTCTAATTTCTGTTAAACGTGCAATGTCTTCTTCTGTAATAGCCCGTTTTAAATGTTTTATATGTGGCTGTAAACCCAAGTCAATGGCTTTAATTACACCTTCCCAAGTTTCTTCCTCTTCAATATCTCGATAGATTCTATTTTCTATAAAAATTCTTTCTAAAGAAGAAAAATGCCATTGTTCTTCTAATTCATTTAACTGAATTTCTAGTTCTTTCTTCAGTAAGTTTACCGTTAAATCTGTAGAATGTTTTAACATTTCTGAAACTCCTACAAAAACAGGCTTATTATCTTCAATAGTACAAGAAAGTGGTGAAATTGAATTCTCGCAATTCGTAAATGCATATAAAGCATCAATAGTGGTATCTGGCGATACGTTTGGTGGTAAGTGTACCAAAATCTCTACATCTGCTGCCGTATTGTCTTCAATCTTTTTTATCTTAATCTTCCCCTTTTCATTGGCTTTAATAATACTTTCAATTAACGAAGTTGTTGTAGTTGCAAACGGAATTTCATTAATCACTAATGTTTTCTTATCAAGCTGTGCTATTTTAGCCCTAACTCTTACTTTACCTCCTCTTTTTCCGTCGTTGTAATTGGTGAAATCTGCAATTCCTCCAGTAATAAAATCTGGTAAAATTTTAAAACTTTTCCCTTTTAAATATTTAATAGACGCATCTATAAGTTCAATAAAGTTATGTGGTAAAATTTTAGTTGACAACCCAACTGCAATACCTTCTGCACCTTGTGCTAATAATAATGGAAACTTTACAGGTAAATCAATTGGTTCTTTTCTTCGACCATCATAAGACATTTTCCAGTCGGTTGTTTTCGGGTTAAAAACAACATCTAAAGCAAACTTAGATAATCGAGCCTCTATATACCGAGATGCCGCTGCACGGTCTCCTGTTAATATATTCCCCCAATTTCCCTGCATGTCTATTAGCAATTCTTTCTGACCAATTTGCACCATCGCATCTGCGATAGACGCATCTCCATGCGGGTGGTACTGCATGGTATGCCCAACAATATTGGCTACTTTATTGTAACGCCCATCGTCTAAATCTTTCATAGAATGCATAATTCTACGCTGCACAGGTTTCAAACCATCTTCTAGAGATGGCACTGCTCTTTCTAAAATTACATATGAAGCATAGTCTAAGAACCATTCTTTATACATCCCTGTAATCTTAGTGATGGTCTCAACAGATTCTGTATCGTTATTTAAAGCATCAGACTGACTTTCTAAATTTGATAATTCTTCTTCGTGTTCGTTTTCGTTTATTTCTTCGCTCATAGTCTAAACTTCCTCTTCTATAGTGTCTAACTCTACCTTTAAATTCTCAATGATAAACTTCTGTCTATCTGGAGTATTTTTTCCCATATAAAACTCTAACATTTGCTCAATAGACATTTCTTTGTCTAACATTACTGGGTCTAAACGAATATCATCTCCAATAAAATGGACAAACTCATTTGGCGAAATCTCACCCAAACCTTTAAATCTTGTTATTTCTGGTTTCCCTTTTAACTTCCCTATTGCTTCTCTTTTTTCTTCTTGCGAATAACAATAAAAAGTCTGTTTCTTATTTCGCACTCTAAACAAAGGTGTTTCTAAAATGTATAAATGCCCTTCTTTGATTAGTTCTGGAAAAAACTGAAGGAAAAATGTTATTAATAGCAGTCTAATATGCATACCGTCTACATCGGCATCTGTTGCAATTACAATATTGTTATAACGCAAATCCTCGAGACCATCTTCTATATTTAAAGCGGCTTGCAATAGGTTAAACTCTTCATTTTCATAGACAATTTTCTTACTTAAACCGTAGGAATTTAGAGGCTTCCCTTTTAAACTAAAAACAGCTTGTGTATTTACATTACGAGATTTTGTTATTGAACCAGAAGCAGAATCTCCCTCTGTTATAAATAAAGTAGTTTCTAAATAATTTTGTTTTTTAATATCTCCTAAATGAATTCTACAATCTCTTAATTTCTTATTGTGTAAACTCGATTTTTTTGCTCTGTCTTTTGCTAACTTTCGTATTCCAGACAATTCTTTTCTTTCTTTTTCTGCCTGTACAATTTTCTTTTGAAGCTTATCTGCAACATCCGCATTCTTGTGCAAATAATTATCTAAATTAGTTTTCAGAAAATCATTAATATAAGTTCTTACCGTTGGCAACTTTCCTCCCATGTCTGTAGAACCCAACTTCGTTTTGGTCTGACTCTCAAAAATTGGTTCCATCACTTTAATTGCAATAGCAGAGATAATAGATTTACGAATGTCTGAAGCTTCAAAGTTCTTGCCGTAAAACTCTCTAATAGTCTTCACTAATGCCTCTCTAAATGCCGCTTGGTGTGTTCCTCCTTGCGTAGTGTGCTGCCCGTTTACAAAAGAGTGGTATTCTTCTGAATATTGTGTTTTACTATGTGTAATTGCAACTTCTATATCCTCTCCTTTCAAATGAATTATAGGATACAACATATCGTCTAGATTGTTATTATCTTCCAATAAATCTCTCAATCCGTTTTCTGAAAAGAATTTTTCTCCGTTAAAAATAATAGTTAAACCTGGATTTAGATACACATAATTCTTTAACATTTTTGCTACATACTCATTTCTGAATTTGTATTTCTTAAAGATTTCTTCATCCGGAATAAAAGAAACTTTGGTTCCCTTTCTACGAGAGCTTTCTTCTAAAAAATCTTGATTTTCTAAATTTCCCTGACTAAATTCTGCAGAAGCAGATTTACCATCACGTGAAGATTCAACCCTAAAAAATGAAGAAAGTGCGTTTACTGCTTTTGTACCAACACCATTTAAACCAACAGATTTTTTAAATGCTTTTGAATCATATTTTCCACCAGTATTCATTTTAGACACAACGTCTACTACCTTTCCTAATGGAATTCCTCTACCATAATCACGCACCGTAACTTTAGTTCCCTGTATAGAAATTTCGATATTCTTTCCAGCACCCATGACATATTCATCAATAGAATTGTCTAAGACTTCCTTTACTAAAATATAGATTCCGTCGTCTGCAGAAGAACCGTCACCCAGTTTACCAATGTACATTCCTGGTCGCATTCTTATATGCTCTTTCCAATCTAAAGATCTAATATTATCTTCTGTGTATTTTGTTTCTTTACTCATAAATTGGCAACTACTGTTAGGTTTGAAGTACTCGTAAAAATAAGATTTAACAGATAAAAATAAAATGAGTTTTGCAATTAGTTATCAACATGATTTCAACTGCAGATTAAAACGGAATAAACGCCCCATTTATAAATTATATTAAGTGCTAATTCTTTAACAATTAAGATACGATTTTTAAGATTATTAGAAAACACTTGTTGGAAAATAAAGAGATAATTTTAATGTAATAATCACAAAATAAAACAATATGTTATATTTTTAAACAAATCAGAGTTTATTCAACAATTTAAGTACTTTTGGTGAAAATAAATTAGAATTATCGTGGAAAGAACGCAACTTTTAGAATTAGCAAAAAAATATGGAAGCCCTATATATGTTTATGATACGGATAAAATCGAATCGCAATACAACAGACTAACAAACGCTTTTAGCACTGTAAAAAGTTTAAAATTAAACTATGCTGTAAAGGCACTTTCTAACATTAATATTTTAAAATTTTTTAAAAATATTGGAGCCGGTTTAGATACTGTTTCGATACAAGAAGTTCAGTTAGGTTTAACCACCGGAATTGACCCTAAAAAAATAATTTTTACACCAAATGGTGTTTCTTTAATAGAGATTGAAGAGGTTGCGAAATTAGGTGTTCAAATAAACATTGATAATCTTTCTATTTTAGAGTTGTTCGGACAAAAACATCCAGAAATTCCTGTTTGTGTGCGTATCAACCCACACATCATGGCAGGTGGAAATTCTAAAATATCTGTAGGTCATATCGATTCTAAATTTGGAATATCCATTCACCAAGTTCCTCACATAAAACGTGTTGTAGAAAACACAGGTATGAATATCAATGGAATACACATGCACACTGGATCTGATATTTTAGATATTGATACTTTTTTACGTGCTACAGAAATCTTGTTTGATGTTGCTAAACAATTTGACGATATTGATTTTATCGACTTTGGCAGTGGATTTAAAGTACCTTATAAAGAAGGAGATATTTCTACAGATATAGAGCAATTAGGTTTACAATTGTCAGAACGTTTTAATGACTTTTGTGTAGAGTATGGAAAAGACATCACCTTAATGTTTGAGCCAGGAAAATTTTTAGTTTCTGATGCAGGTGTATTCCTTGCAAAAGTAAATGTTGTAAAACAAACTACCTCTACCGTCTTTGCACATGTAGATTCTGGTTTTAACCACTTGGTAAGGCCTATGATGTACGATTCTTATCATCATATTACAAATATCACAAATCCTGAAGGAAGAGACCGCTATTACTCTGTTGTTGGGTATATCTGTGAAACCGATACATTTGGTTCTAACAGAAGAATTGCAGAAATTTCTGAGGAAGATGTATTATGTTTTCATAATGCAGGTGCTTATTGCTTTTCTATGGCGTCTAACTATAATTCTCGTTATTTACCAGCAGAAGTTATGGTGCACCAAGGAAAGGATTACTTAATTAGAAAAAGGCAAACCATTCAAGATATTTTACACAATCAAGAAATTGTTGCGTTTCCTGAAGTGGAAAAAAATAAAAAAGAAGCAGTTCCTGCTTAAAAATAAAAAACTAAATTTAGCCACGAATTCACAAATATTGCTTTTGTGAGTTCGTGGCTTTTTTAATTTAAAAATTTACAATGAAGATTCAACTTTCTACTTTTGAGGACATACCTGCAATTATAACAATTATTAACGATGCAAAAGAATATTTAGCATCTCAAAAAATTGACCAATGGCAAAATGGATATCCAAATGCTGAACAAATAGAAAATGATATCAAAAACACAGAAAGTTATGTGGTTGTAAATAATGAAAATACCGTGATTGCAACTGCTATGTTTACATTGAGAAAAGAACCAACATATAAAGAAGTTATTGATGGTAGTTGGATTGTAAATGAAAATGATACCTATGGAGTAGTTCATCGAATGGCTATCAAAAAAGAATTTAGAAAATTTGGTCTGGCTACTCTTATGTTTGATGAATTCCATATACAGTTACTAGAGAAAAATATTAAAAGTTTAAAAATTGATACCCATGAAGAAAATTTTGGTATGCAAGCCTTAATAAAAAAACTAGGGTATACCTATTGTGGAATAATTTACACAAATTATCATGCAAAAAGGTTGGCTTTTGAGAAAGTAATTTTTTAATAATTCAATATAACAAGTATATTAGCCTCCTCATAAAATCAGTTTTATGAGGTTTTTTATTTTTAATAAATTCATATCAGACAATGCAAATTCTTCCATACATTATTCAGCAAACACAGCTACCTTCTAAATCTATAGAAAATACTATTATGCTCTTAAATGAAGATGCTACTATTCCTTTTATATCTAGATATAGAAAAGAAATGACTGGTAATTTAGATGAAGTTCAAATTGGCGAAATAGTAAAATTTAAAGCCCTTTTTGAAACTTTAGAAAAACGAAAAAAAAGCATTTTAAAAGCATTAGAAGAACTGCAGGTTTTAACTTCAGAATTAGAACAAAAAGTACTTCGAACAAGAGATTTAATCTCTCTAGAAGATATATACCTTCCATTTAAGAAAAAACGAAAGACAAAAGCAGAAACTGCACGTTTACAAGGTTTAGAACCCTTGGCGAGAATGATTATGAGGCAGCAAGTAAACGACTTAGAATATACTGCCTCTAAATATATTTCCAACGAAGTTGATACTCTAGAACAGGTGCTAGAAGGCGCTCGTTTTATCATTGCAGAATGGATTAATGAACGTTCAGATGTTCGAAATAATATTCGACAACAACTAGCTCGTTTTGCTATTGTTTCTTCAAAAATTATTAAAAGTAAAACTAAGGACGAGAAAGCACAGAAATTTAAAGATTATTTCGATTGGCAAGAGTCTTTAAAGAGAATCCCATCTCACAGATTGTTAGCCATTTTAAGGGCAGAAAATGAAGGTTTTATTCGTCTAAAAATTGAAATCGATTCAGACAGTGCTATTCAAAAAATAGAAGGTAAAATCATTAGAACTCAGAATACCTGTGCACCACAGATTCAATTGGCTATTAAAGACGCTTTTAAACGTTTATTATTTCCTTCTTTATCCAATGAAGCCTTGTCAATTGCCAAAGAAAAAGCAGATGAAGCAGCAATCATTGTTTTCTCAAAAAATTTAAAGCAATTACTTTTAGGTGCACCTTTAGGAGAAAAAAGAGTGCTAGCCATAGATCCTGGATTTAGGTCTGGCTGCAAAGTAGTTTGTTTAAATGCGCAAGGAGCTTTAGAGCATAACGAAACTATCTATCCGCATGCACCTCAAAATCAATCTATAGAAGCCATAAAAAAAATCAACTTTTTAGTTAATGCGCATAAAATAGAAGCCATCGCAATTGGAAATGGAACGGCCTCTAGAGAGACAGAACAGCTGATTAAAAAAATTCAATTTACGAATAATGTAGCCGTATTTGTTGTAAGTGAAGCCGGTGCGTCTATTTATTCTGCTTCTAAAATAGCCAGAGATGAATTTCCTAATCATGATGTTACGGTTCGGGGGTCTGTTTCTATTGGTAGACGCTTGCAAGATCCGTTAGCAGAATTAGTAAAGATTGATGCAAAATCGATTGGTGTTGGCCAATACCAGCACGATGTTGATCAAACAAAATTAAAAAAATCTTTAGATACTATTGTAGAAAGTTGTGTAAATACGATTGGTGTAAACATTAATACCGCAAGCGAACCTTTATTAAGTTATGTTTCTGGTATTGGACCAAAAATTGCAGAAAACATTGTAAACTATAGAAATGAAAATGGTTCTTTTACCTCTAGAGTCTCAATTAAAAAAGTTCCGAGATTAGGAGGAAAAGCATTTGAACAAGCAGCTGGATTTTTACGAATTAAAAATGGTGAAAATCCACTAGATGACGCTGCAGTGCATCCAGAAAGGTATGCTTTGGTAGCTCAAATGGCAAAAGATTTAAAAAAGAATATTTCTGAACTTGTTGGAAATAAGGAGATTATTCAAAAAATTCCTTTAGAAAAATACTGTACAGAAAGTACTGGTTTACTTACTTTAAAAGATATTATAAGCGAATTAGAAAAACCAGGTTTAGATCCAAGAGCAAAAGCAAAAGTATTTTCTTTTGACAAAAACATTAAAACAATTAGCGATTTAAGAACGGGGCAAACAGTGCCAGGAATTGTAAATAACATTACCAATTTTGGTTGTTTTGTAGATATTGGAACTAAAGAAAGTGGCTTAATTCATGTTTCTAATTTATCTGATACTTTTGTGAAAGATATAAATGCAATTGTTACTTTGCAGCAACAAATAATGGTAAAAGTTTTAGAAGTTGATGTGGTTAGAAAGCGAATTCAATTGGCTTTGGTAAAATAGTTATCCAACTTATTAACTTTACCGTAAAAATCTTAAATATTTTCTTACTTTCGAATTCGTAAAAACACTCCATGAAAGTCTGTATTGCAGAAAAACCAAGTGTCGCTAGAGAAATTGCTTCTATTTTAGGAGCCAACACAAAACGTGATGGTTTTTATGAAGGAAATGGCTATGCGGTAACCTATACATTCGGTCATTTGTGCACCCTTTTAGAACCTAAAGATTACAAACCACATTGGAAAAGTTGGGATCTAAACAACT
>CAJXAS010000042.1 GCA_913050305.1 uncultured Polaribacter sp.
CTGTATTTTCATCTCTTGCTTTTACAGAAAACTCAATTGGTGCTTGCCAATTTTTCTCTTTCAATTCAGAAATGTCTGCGGTTTCTAAATCCATTATTTTTTCACCAAATCCGTTTCTTAAAACAGTAATTGGTGGCTCTGTAGTTGTTGAATAGGTATCAACTAATAGCGTGTAATCGTCAGAAATAGTAACTGAATGTGTTCCTTTAGAAGGCGTTAAGTTGGTGAATTTAGCACCATCAAAATTTACTTTATAGTAGTAATTATGATACGGGTTTCCAGCCTCTTTTCCACCAGCAGAAAAATAAATCTGTCTATTTTCTTCGTCTATGCTTTTTATTTGCTTCACAATAAACTCACCAGAAGTAATTTTATTTTTCAATGCTTTCGTTTTTAAATCATATAAATAAAGATGACCCCAATCCGTTTTTTCCGAATACCATATAAACTCATTAGAATCGAATAACACTTTCCAGTTTTCTGTATTTACCCCAGATTCATAATAGGTTGCTACTACTTCTTTGTGAACAGAGGTAACAGCCCCAGTTTGGGCATCTGCAATTTGTAAATGTGCAATTTTATGATCTCTAGAATTAGAAACAAAAGCAAATTTTGTTCCTTTTTTATTCCATTGTGCATCAAGTAATTCGTTATTTCTACCAGCAATATGGTCTGTTGTAGTGCCCCTTTGAAAATCTTTCTCCATTTTTAAACGCACTGTTTTTGGTTGGTTTCCTAAATGAATAATTACACGTTCAATTGTAAAGATTTCGGCATCTCCAGGCAAAGGATGTTTCCATGCTTCTAACCTTGGATGACCAACATTTGAGGAGGTTAAATACATCATACCAACAGCTCTTGCATCTTGCTGAAATGTTGCAATTTTATCAGAATTTGGAGACCATTTTAAAACAGCACCATCATTTTTAATCCAACCTGCATTATTAGTTGCATACCCATAATCTTGTTTTCCATCAAAAGTAAGTTGTATACTTTTATTAGTATCTAAATCACGAATCCAAAGATTATAATGCTCAATATAAGCGGCTAATTTTCCGTTAGGAGAAACATGCTCATTCCTGTCTGCTGGGTTTCTTTCTGAAGGATGTTGCACTAAAGTATGCTCTTTTATTTTGTATATGTATTTTTGATTGAAAGCAATAAATTGTAATGTATTTAAATCATCAGAAAAAGAAATATTAGAAATAGGTAATGCGTTTGCATTTATTTCTTTATCCAACTCTTTAGATAGCGTTTTAGCTAATTTTTCGTGGTTAAAAGCAGTTTCTTTTGCTTGAGTATTCGTGTTTACTAAGATGAATTTTTTTCCATCTTTAGTTTTGGTTGTATAAAGTAAGTTATTGTTGTTTACAAACATACTTCCAAAAACTTGGTTGTAGACTAAACCGTACATACTTCTATCCATGTGCATTGCAGCATCCTCATATTCTGCAATTGTAAATTGCTTTTGATTTTTTGAATTAGCACAACTAAAAATTACTATTGAAATAATAGTAAAAATTGAGATTTTACTAAAAACTGATTTCATCATAGGTCTAATTACTTTTTAGATAATTCTGTAAAATATTTATAGAAATAAGGAATGGTTTCGATTCCTTTTAGGTAATTCCAAATTCCGAAATGTTCATCGGGCGAGTGAATTGCATCAGAATCTAAACCAAAGCCCATTAAAATAGTTTTACTTTTTAAATGTTGCTCAAATAAAGCAACAATAGGAATACTACCACCACTTCTTTGCGGAATTGGTACTTTACCAAAGCTTGTTTCGTAAGCCTTACTTGCCGCTTGATACGCAATATTATCTGTTGGAGTAACATAACCCTGTCCTCCATGATGCGGTTTTACTACCACTTTTACAGATTTTGGTGCTATACTTTCAAAATGGTTTTTAAATAACTGGGTAATAGCTCTCCAATCTTGATTTGGTACTAAACGCATCGATATTTTTGCAAAAGCTTTACTCGCAATTACAGTTTTTGCACCTTCCCCAGTATACCCTCCCCAAATTCCGTTCACATCTAAAGTTGGTCTAATAGCATTTCTCTCATTGGTAGCGTATCCTTTTTCTCCATAAACATCATCAATGTCTATAGATTTTTTGTAGTTTTCTAAAGAGAAAGGTGCTTTCGCCATTTCTGCTCTCTCTTCTGTAGATAATTCTTCTACATTATCGTAAAAACCAGGAATGGTAATATGATTATCTTCATCAGTTAGGGAAGCAATCATTTTTGTTAGAATATTAATTGGGTTGGCAACTGCACCGCCATACAAACCAGAGTGTAAATCTCTGTTTGGTCCGGTAACTTCAACTTCAACATAACTTAAACCTCGCAATCCAGTAGTAATCGAAGGTATATTGTTTGCAATCATTCCAGTATCTGAAATTAAAATAACATCATTGGCTAATTTTTCTATATTTCTTGGCACAAACCAAGCGAGACCCTCAGAGCCAACTTCCTCTTCGCCTTCAATCATAAACTTGACATTACAGGGTAAATTACCAGTGGAAGTCATGTATTCCATTGCTTTTACATGCATGTACATTTGTCCTTTATCGTCACATGCACCTCTAGCAAAAATTGCTCCTTCTGGGTGAATTTCTGTATTTTTAATAACAGGTTCAAACGGAGGTGAAGTCCATAATTCGATAGGATCTGCAGGTTGCACATCATAATGTCCGTAAACGAGCACCGTTGGTAGGTTTTTATCAATAATTTTTTCTCCGTAAATAATAGGATAACCTGGCGTTTCGCAAAGCTCTACATGGTCGCAACCTGCTTTTTTAAGACTTTCTAAGACAAAATCTGCAGTGTTTAAAACATCCTTTTTATAGGCTTTATCTGCACTTACAGATGGTATTTTTAATAAACTAATAAGCTCATTTAAAAAGCGTTTTTTGTTTTCTTGTATATACGTTTGAATAGTACTCATAAAGTTGTTTTATTATTTTTTCATCAAAAATAGAAAAATTATAATGAACAAGTTTGTAGTTTGCAAGTATTGTTTATATTTGCATCCCGAAACTTCGGATAAGTTGCAGGCGTGGTGGAATTGGTAGACACGCTAGACTTAGGATCTAGTGCCGCGAGGTGTGAGAGTTCGAGTCTCTCCGCCTGTACAAATGATAAAGCTGAAGCGCAAACTTCGGCTTTTTTCATTTTTAAAAACTAACAAATTAGTATGAAACTACATCCTTTAAAATTCACTCCTGTTTTTAAATACAGACTTTGGGGTGGAGAAAAATTAAAATCAGTTTTAAATAAAGAATATTCTGAAAATAATATTGGAGAATCTTGGGAGATTTCAGATGTAGAAGATGGCGAAACAGTTGTTGCTACTGGTTTTTTTCAAGGGAAAACTTTGAAAGATTTAATTAAATCTCACAAAGGAGAATTCTTAGGTAAAACTGTTTATAAAAAATTCGGAAATGAATTTCCGTTGTTAATTAAATTTATAGACGCAAAAACTCCGTTATCTATTCAAGTGCATCCAGGCAATGAGGTAGCAAAAGAACGTCATAATTCATTTGGTAAAAATGAAATGTGGTATGTGATGGAAGCGGATAAAGATGCTGAGCTGATTGTTGGTTTTGATGAAAAGATAGAAAAGAAAGATTACAATACTTATGTTTTAGGCGGGGCTATTTTAGACGTGATGCATCATGAAAATGTTTCAGATGGAGATGCGTTTTATATTCCTACAGGAAGAGTGCACGCCATTGGAGCTGGCGTTTTGTTGGCAGAAATTCAGCAGACTTCAGATATCACATATCGTATTTACGATTATGATCGTGTAGATGCTAAAACGGGAGCCTTAAGAGACTTGCATAACGACATGGCAATAGATGTGATCGATTTTGAATGTCACGATGCATACAAAACAAGCTATGAGACAAAACCAAATGTATCTAATACGCTAGTGCATTCACCTTATTTTACCTCTAATTTTATAGTTATTGAAGGAACTTTACAAAAAGACTATTCGAACTTAGATTCTTTTGTAATTTATATTTGTGTTGATGGTGCTGTAGAATTATTGCACAACAAACAAAGTTTCTCACTGAAAAAAGGAGAAACTATCTTATTGCCAGCTTCAATAAGTAGTCTGGAATTACGATCTCTATCAGAAAAAAGTAAACTCTTAGAAGTCTATTTATAATACCAGGTTAACTTTATAATGTCTTGTAAATAAATTATTTGTTTAATAAAATAATTTCAAAGTCTTCAGATTTTTCTGCAAAATCGAACATTGCTTTAGTTTCTATTGGTGGTATTCGCAATTTTCTTTTGGTTAAATCTATCCAGGCACCGTATACTTTTATAATGGCAGAAAGCTTTCCTGCTTCATTATAAACTTCATGCACTAGTTTCCAACGTTCGTTGTTTTCTGATAACCCCTGTAGTTTTAAATTTACAGTAATATTTTCTCCTAAATGAATTTCTTTTCTAAAAGAGGTTTCTTCTTTAAATAAAATAGGACCTAAATTATGCCGTGTAAATTCATCAATAGAAAAATTATTTTTAGCAAAATAACGCACTCTTACTTCTGCAGCATAATCGTTGTACGCAGTATGGCGCATATGCCTATTTGGATCAAAATCTGCCCATTTAGTAGCAAAGGATACTTGAAAACTCATGTTTTTAGGAAATAAAAATCTCTAATAAACGTATTGTTTCGTCAGAGATTATAAATTATTAATTAGTTTCTTACAGTTTCTGTAGTATTTTTTAGTTTTAGATCTTTTAAAACATTTAATGCTTCTGCTACATAAATATCTTTGGCTAGGTTTTTATGCCAAGCAGTTCTTTTATAACCTAGAACGCTGTCTTTTTCTATCAACTGAAATTCATATTTAGGAGACTCAAAATTAAGTTTAGTCTTGTTTTTAAAAGCATTAGTATATTTCTTTGAAGCGATTTCTAATAAAGCACTTTCTTTAGAAAAATCCTTAAAATTTAGGGAGTAAGAGGTGTCTTCTTGATTTTCTTTTAACCATTTTGCATATTCATTTATCAACTTAAATTGTTCATCCAAAGCAATTCTGTTTTTACTTTTGTTTATAACATCAGAAAAATTCTCATAAGAGTTTGTTTTGGTGTAATTTGCTTGCGGAACTTTATCCCAAATTAAAGCACCAGTTAAGTCTCTTTCTCCAAACTTCATATAACTATACTTATTTGGCATTGCAATATCAGAATACACACCTTCAATCTGGGTAGAGCCTCCATTTACTCTATAAAATTTTTGAATGGTCATTTTAATGGCTCCTAGATCTTTTTCGTACTTCGGATAAAAATTATTAATAGGAATTACACTTTGTACAGTTCCTTTTCCGTAGGTCTGGTTTCCTCCAATAATTACAGCTCTTCCATAATCTTGCATAGCAGCGGCAAAGATTTCTGACGCGGATGCAGATAGCTCATTCACTAAAACAACTACGGCACCATCCCACTGCATTTTAGGATTCTCGTCATTTTTTACGATAGGATCTTGACCTCTATATTTTACCTGTACTACTGGTCCTTCAGTAATAAATAAACCTGCAATTTCTATCGCTGTTTTTAGAGAACCACCCCCATTATTTCTTAAATCGATTAATAGGCCAGATACATTTTCGCTTTTTAGACGTGCAATTTCTTTCTCCATATCTTTTGCAGAATCTCTAGAATCAATGTCAGAAAAATCAATATAAAATCTCGGTAAATTTATTAAACCATATTTTTTACCTTCTTTTTCTACAATAGTAGATTTCACAAAAGTTTCTTCTAATTCTACAACATCTCTAATGATAGTAATAATGCGTGTAGTGCCATCTAATTTTTTCTTAACAGTTAAGCGAACTTCAGTTCCCTTCTTTCCTTTAATAAATTTAATGGCGTCATCTAAACGCATACCAACAATATCTAAAGGTTCTTTATCTCCTTGTGCAACTTCGAGAATAACGTCTCCAGCTTCAAGTTCTCCTTGTTTCCATGCAGGACCGCCAGAAACTAATTCAAAAATTTCGGTATAAATTCCTTTTTTTAATAAACGGGCACCAATCCCCTCTAATTTACCAGACATATCTTGATCAAAACGTTCTTTTGTTCTTGGAGCCATGTAGGTTGTATGCGGGTCAAAAGCACCTACAACACTATTTAAAAAGGTGGAAAACCAATCTTCATGTTCTAACTCTTCAATTCTTAGATAGAGTTCATCCATATTTTTTAAAACTTCTGCTCTGGCTTCTTTTTCTAAATATTTAAAAGATTTTTTCTTAATTTTAGAATCCTTTTTAATTTTATCGTCTTGTTTTTCAATTTTATTTTGAACTCTACTCAGCACATTTAATTTTAACTGTTTGCGCCAATAGTCTATTAATTGATTTTCATTTTTAGCAAACGGAACTTTATCATAATCGATATCTATGGTTTCATTTTTATTAAAACGAAAGGGTTGGGCTAGTAGTTCTCCGTAATAAGATTTTGCATTTTTAATTTTTTTTGTAAAGTTGGCGTATACAGTGTTGTAGAAAGAGACATCATCTTCTAGTAGTTGATTGTCTATTTCGTATTTGAATTTTGAAAATTCTTTTAAATCTTTCTGAGTAAAATAACGTTTACTAGGGTCTAAACCCTCAATAAAACTCGTGTATACTTGTTCAGAGAAGTTATCATTCATGTCTTTTACGACAAAATGTCCTCGGGTTAAAATATTTTTTAGAACATATACTAATATTTTATCTTTTTCTGGATCTGTGTTTTTAATATTTTTATTGGCATGTATAGCAGTAACAAATAACGAAAGTGCGATTAAACTGATGCTTATTTTATTTCTTAATTTCATAAATGTTTTGTGATAATATGTATTGTAAAATTTCTTTCTTCTATTTTTCACTACTAAAATAATGACAAAATATTAAAGGCAGTGCTTCTATTCCGTTTTTTATAAAAATAATGAAGTTTAATTAAAAATTTGCACATACAAATTTACAGAAAAAAGGGTTCTTATATTCTTTACAAATTGTTAAAAAGATACAAGTTTAAATGAATTATATTTGTAGCTAAATAATTGATTATGCAAGAAAAACCTTTAATCTTAGTTACGAATGATGATGGTATTACTGCTCCAGGAATTAGAGCGCTGATAAAAATAATGAATAAGATTGGAGATGTTGTTGTAGTTGCTCCAGATAGTCCACAAAGCGGAATGGGTCATGCAATTACAATTGACAACGTGTTAAGGTGCAATCCGATAACAATTGATGATGGTCCTCAATTAGAGTATACATGTTCTGGAACTCCTGCAGATTGCGTAAAAATGGGAATTAGCGAGATTTTAAATAGAAAACCAGATTTGTGTGTTTCTGGAATAAATCATGGCTCTAACTCTTCTATAAATGTAATTTATTCGGGTACGATGAGTGCGGCAATAGAGGCAGGTATAGAAGGTGTTCCAGCAATTGGTTTTTCTTTGTTAGATTTTAAGTGGCATGCAGATTTTAAAGCGTCAGAGGAAATTGTAAAAAATATTACTTTAAATGCACTGCTAAACGGAATTCCAGAAGGTGTTGTATTAAACGTAAACATTCCTGATTTAAAGAGGGAAGAAATAAAGGGAGTAAAAGTTTGTAGACAAGCAAATGGGTATTGGAAAGAGAATTTCGATAAACGAAAAAGTCCGTTTGGAAAAGAATATTATTGGCTTTCAGGGGAGTTTGTAAATAAAGATAAAGGACAAGATACAGACATACATGCACTAGAAAATGGATATGTTTCTGTAGTTCCTGTTCAATTTGATATGACAGCGCATCATATGATTCAAAAACTAAATTCTTGGGAACTATAAAAAAAGATATTTCAATTGGTTTTCTTGTGGCATTGTTTGCAACTTTTGGGGGCGTATTCTTGTATTTAGAATATTTTTCTAGGTTTTCTTTTAACACTACTTTGCAAATGATAAAAGAAGGTAATTTATATGGGAAGATTTTAGCTTTGGCAGCAATTCCTAATTTATTTGTATTTTTTGTTTTCATTAAAAAAAGAGAAGACAACAAAGCAAAAGGAGTTTTAATAGCTACTTTTTTAATTGCATTTATAACTTTAGTTTTAAAATTTTTCTAAAATGAAATATTACATAATTGCTGGTGAAGCTTCAGGAGATTTGCATGGTTCTAATTTAATGAAAGAACTTTACAAACAAGACGCAGCCGCAGACATTCGTTTTTGGGGAGGAGATTTAATGCAAACCGCTGGTGGTACTTTAGTAAGTCATTACAAAGAAAGAGCTTTTATGGGTTTTTTCGAAGTTTTAAAAAACGTATTCAAAGTATTGGGTTTTATAAAGTTTTGTAAAAAAGATATTGCAATATTTCAGCCAGACGTACTTATATTTATTGATAATTCTGGTTTTAATTTACGGATTGCAAAATGGGCAAAAGCGGCTGGTTTTAGAACCCATTATTATATTTCTCCGCAAGTTTGGGCTAGTAGAGCGGGCAGAGTAAAAGATATTAAAAGAGATATTGATAAATTGTTTGTAATTCTTCCTTTTGAGAAAGATTTCTATAAAAAGCACGATTGTGAAGTAACCTTTGTTGGGCATCCTTTAATAGACGCAATTGCAGATAGAATTCAGATTTCTGAGAACGATTTCAGAAAAGAACATGCATTAAGTACTAAAAAAATTATTGCTTTATTACCTGGAAGTAGAAAACAAGAAATTACTGAAATGCTTTCTGTAATGTTGTCTTTAATAACTGATTTTTCTGAATATCAATTTGTAATAGCCGGCGCACCTAGTCAAGATTTTTCTTTTTATAAGCAGATTATTGGAGAAAGAGAAGTGGCATTTATCAATAATAAAACGTACGATTTATTAAGTGTTTCTTATGCTGCATTAGTTGCTTCAGGAACTGCAACTTTAGAAACGGCTTTATTTAAAGTACCACAAGTTGTTTGTTATAAAGGAGGGTATATTTCATATCAAATAGCAAAAAAAATTATCACCTTAAAATTCATCTCTTTGGTGAATCTAATTTTAGATAAAGAAGTAGTAAAAGAGTTAATTCAGGAAGATTTTAACAAACAAAACCTAAAAGTAGCTTTAATAAATATTTTAGAGATTTCTAATAGGGAAGATATGTTCTTAAATTATTTCGAATTAGAAAAGCAATTAGGAGGAAAGGGTGCTTCAAAAAACGTAGCATCTCAAATTGTAGCAGCTTTAAAATCTACTTAAGTTTTATTGCAGACGGTAGCTTCTTTTTATGTGCCAGTAATATCCAATTCTTATAATAGTATGGATTATAAAATATAAATACTATTTACACCAATGAATAGTCTCTTCAAATGCTGAATTCCATACGTTAGCCTGCATCATAAGTAAAAAATCATTCGTTCAATATATAGGGCACTAGGAGCTACAGGTGTACTTATATTAAAATATATAGAACTTATGAAAAATTTATTGGAATTATCCAAAATAATACTTTTACTCTTAACCGGTTTTACAATGTTATCTTGCAGCAATGATAAAAGTGCTTCAACTTTTATAGAAGAACCAAAAAACATTTTAGAGGTTGCAATCAACGAGCCTGATTTAAGTAATATATTTACTGCCATAGGTTTAGCTGATGGAAACTTAGAGAATCTGCTTAGTGGAGGCGAGTATACTTTATTAGCTCCAAACAACTTCGCATTTGATCTTTTTTTAACTAATAATGGTTTTGCCTCTTTAGAAGATGTGCCTTCAGATTTACTTTCAAAAATTCTTTTAAACCATATCATTTCTGGTACAGTAAATTCTACAGCACTAACTAATGCAGTTTCGGGATACGCAACTACAAAGGCTACAAATATGGATGGTGATAATTTAAGTTTATATTTTAACACGTCTTCAGGTGTAAAGTTCAATGGATTTTCTAATGTTATTAAAGCTGATTTGGTTGCTACAAATGGAATAGTTCATATTATTAACAAAGTAATAGGATTGCCTACTGTTGTTACTTTTACAACAGCAGATCCAAACTTTTCTACTTTAGTAAGTGCTCTAACAAGAGATGATCTGACTTCTGATTTTGTAAGTTTATTATCAACAGATGTAACCACCGATCCTGCGCCATTCACAGTATTTGCTCCTATTAATGAAGCATTCAATGAACTCCTTACAGAACTAGGTATAACTTCATTATTAGATATTGATGAACCAACATTAGATGCAGTTCTAAAGCACCATGTTGTTGGAGGTGCAAATGTATTAGCGTCTGACTTAACCGATAATTTAACGATAACTACTCTGGGTGGAGATGTCACGGCTAATAGCACTGGTGGCGCATCACTAACTGATAGCTCAGGAAGAGTAAGTGAAATTATTACTGTAAATATTCAGGCAAATAATGGTGTAATTCATGCAATAAATAAAGTTATACTGCCCTAAAATTTTAAAATATAAGCAAGTTCATCATTACAGGTCAACTATTTTTTTCTTATTCATTAATTAGTATTTAAATTAAAATAGCTGTTGTTTTAGTTAACGATTTAAATACCAAAAAAATGTTTAATTTTAACAAAAAGACAAAAGAAAAATTGTTGGTGTTTCAAAGAATAATTTGAGTTTAAAAAGTATGAAAATTAAATATTTTATTTGGTTATTATTTTTTGTTTTGACAATTAAGACTAATAGCCAAGAGCTTTATAAGCAACTCAGTTCAAAAAATAATTCAGATACATTTTCAATGGTAGATACATTGAAAACCCTACATTTAGAGGGAGATCCAACAAATTATTACCATTGGAATAAAAAACTCGCAGCTTTATACCTAGCAAGAATTTCAAAAGTCAAACCAGAAAAAAAAATATTTATTTGGTTTAAATATTGTCAGCAACTTTTAAAAGCAGGCGAAATTCAAACATGTATT
>CAJXAS010000043.1 GCA_913050305.1 uncultured Polaribacter sp.
ATTACAAAATGTTTCTTGAAAATACAGTAAATCATACAGAACAATTTGGTTGGATCGAAGTAATCTGCGGCTCCATGTTTTCTGGCAAGACAGAAGAATTAATAAGACGCCTAAAACGCGCACAATTTGCAAAGCAGAGTGTAGAGATTTTTAAACCTTCTTTAGACACGCGTTATGATGATGATGAAGTTGTATCTCATAATGATAACAGAATTCGTTCTACACCTGTGCCAGTGTCTTCTAATATTTTGTTGTTAGCTAATGACGTAGATGTTGTTGGTATTGATGAAGCACAGTTTTTTGATGATGAAATTGTAGCGGTTTGCAACGACTTGGCCAATAGAGGTGTTCGGGTAATAGTAGCAGGTTTAGATATGGATTTTAAAGGAAATCCTTTTGGACCAATGCCTGCACTTATGGCCACTGCAGAGTATGTTACAAAAGTGCATGCAGTTTGCACCCACACTGGTAACTTAGCAAACTATAGTTTTAGAAAAGCACAAAATGATAAGATTGTAATGCTAGGCGAAATGGAAGAATATGAGCCTTTAAGCAGAGCTGCATATTATAAAGCTTTACAGAAACAAAAAGCAGACGGTTTTTCTACTGAACACGCTAAACCTAATGAAAATAAAACTGAATAACAATTTGCATAACAATGAATAATCATGTTACTGTTTTAGAAATTGATGGAAGTGCATTAGCGCACAATCTAGATTATTTTAAACAAAAATTACAGCCAGAAACAAAAATTCTAGCGGTTGTAAAAGCGTTTGGTTATGGAAGTGATGGCGTACAAGTTGCAAAATTTTTAGAAGACAAAGTAGCTTACTTTGCAGTTGCTTATGCGCATGAGGGCATTGCTTTGCGTGAAGCAGGCATTCAAACTCCTATTTTAGTTTTGCACCCACAACTGCAAAATTTACAAGCTATTGTAGATTATAGATTAGAGCCTGCCTTATATAATTTCAATATTTTTTCTGCTTTTATAGAACTTGCATCCAATGTTCCGTTAATAAAATACCCTGTGCATCTAAAGTTTAACACAGGTTTAAATAGATTAGGATTTTGGCATACAGATATTCCAGAAATTTTAGCCAATATAAAAGATATAAATAATATAAAAGTGCAATCTCTTTTCTCTCATTTAGCAGCTAGTGAAGATTTAAATGAAAATAATTTCAATATCAACCAAATTAGTAATTTCACCGGCATTGTGCAACACTTCTATAAAAATTTAGGATATAAACCAATATTGCATATTTTAAATACTTCTGGTGTTATAAATTACCCAAAAGCACAATTTGACATGGTAAGAATTGGTATTGGTTTATATGGCTTTGGAAATGATGACAAAGAAACCGCACAATTAAAAAACACCCATAATTTAAAATCTATTATTTCTCAAATTCATGAAATTAAACCAGGAGATACTGTAGGGTATAACAGAGCATTTATAGCAAAAAAGGCTACAAAAACTGCAACAATTCCAGTTGGGCATGCAGATGGTTTGTCTAGAAAATTAGGAAATAAAAAAGGTTTTGTACTTATAAACAATCAGAAGGCTGAAATTGTTGGTAATGTCTGTATGGATATGATTATGGTAAACGTAACCGAGATTGATTGCAAGGAAGGTGACGAAGTAACTCTTTTTAATAGCCAAAAAATGATACAAGATATATCTGATATCTCAGAAACTATTGTTTATGAAACCTTAACAGCTATTTCACCACGTGTTAACAAAATGTTAAAGTAATTTTTTTTTACTACCTTAGTAGTTAACCATCATAAAACACAGCAACATGTTCAAAGAATTTAAAGACTTTATTACGGGTGGCAATGTAATAGAATTTGCAGTAGCAGTAATCATGGCAAGTGCAATTGGTGCAGTTGTTAAAGGGTTTGTAAGTAACATTGTAATGCCTGTTGTAGGTATATTTACAGGAGGCGTAAGTTTGGCAGATAAAAAATATGTCTTAACCGAAGCAATAGTAAATGCAGCAGGAAAGGTAACAGCACCAGAAAATGCAATTACGTATGGTGCTTGGATAGACACAATCATAAACCTAATTATTGTTGGTTTGGTCATGTTTATAATTATTAAAGCATACAACAAGACTAAAAAGAAAGAAGTAGAGGCGGCTCCGGCTGCACCTGCAGGACCTAGCCAAGAAGACTTACTAGCAGAAATAAGAGATTTATTAGCTAAAAAATAATACCTATATATATTTAAAACCTAACAAACCCTGAGTAATTACTCAGGGTTTGTTAGGTTTTAATTTTTGAGGCCAACCCTATATATAGTAATAACTCCTATCATTAAGAATTCATCGTCTTGCTATTCATCCTAAATAATTCAGTATTTATTTCAAAAAAGAACAAACTTCCGCATAAAATTGAGCCGGATTTTCTGCATGTAACCAATGGCCTGCATTTTTAATTTCAATTATTTTAGAATTGGTGAAATGTGCTGAGATTATTGCTTCTTCTCTCTCGGTAATATATTCAGAATACGCACCTTTCAAAAATAAAGTGGTCTTTTCATAAATAGTAAAAGGTGGCAATGCTTCCCCTATTTCTGAGTTATTTTCTGTGAGTGCTTCTAAATTAAAACGAAAAGCTAATTGTCCTTTTTCTTTCCAGTAGACATTTTTTAACAAAAACTGACGCACCCCTAATTCTGGAATTAAATCAGTTAATTTTTTATCTACCTTACCCCTAGAATTATCTACTGAAAAATCTATCGAATTTAACCCTGCTAAAATTGCGTTATGGTGCGGTTGGTATTCTCTTGGAGAAATATCTACAATAACTAGTTTGTCAACCAATTCAGGGTACATTACTGCAAACAACATGGCTGTTTTACCCCCCATAGAATGGCCAATTATATAGAGGCGTTCTAATTGATGATATTTAATATAATTAAATAAATCCTCCACTAAAACGGCATAATCAAAAGTATCTTCATGAAAACTACGTCCATGATTTCTTTGATCTATTAAATGAACTTCGTAATCTTCGGAGAATTGATTTCCCAGTGTTTTCCAATTATCAGACATTCCAAAATAACCATGCAAGATTAACAACGGTATTCCTTCTCCTTTAATAGTGGAATGTAATATTGGGTTTTTAGACATTTTTTATATTATTAGGGATGGTGGTGTTATTAAACAAAGATTCACTAAACGAACTGCAACTGATTACCGTTACTGCTTACTGATAATTAAAAACCTACTTCAATCGATGTAAATACATATTTACCACATTCTCTAAACCTAAATACAAACTTTCTGCAATTAAGGCATGACCAATTGAAACTTCTGCTAAATTAGGAATGTTCTGTTTAAAAAATTTAATATTTTCTAGACTTAAGTCATGTCCTGCATTAATACCTAAACCCAGTTTATTTGCTAAAACTGCAGCTTCTGTATATGGCTTTATGGCCTCTTTATTTCCTAAATCAAACTGAGATGCAAATTCTTCTGTATATAGCTCTATTCTATCTGCACCTGTTTCTGCTGCAGCCTCAATCAATTTAAAATCTGTATCTATAAAAATAGAAGTTCTAATTCCGTTTTGTTTAAATTCTTGAATTACTTCCTTTAAAAAAGATTGATGTTTTAGAGTATCCCAACCAGCATTAGAAGTAATCGCATGAATAGAATCTGGCACTAAAGTAACTTGTGTAGGTTTTGTTTCTAAAACTAAATCTATAAAAGATTTAATTGGATTTCCTTCAATATTAAATTCTGTTTTTACAACAGCTACTAAATCTCTAGCATCTTGGTATTTAATATGTCTTTCATCTGGTCTTGGATGAATAGTAATTCCTTGGCCACCAAAATTCTCTATATCTGCAGCAACTTTTAGTAAATTTGGCACATCACCCCCACGAGAGTTTCGTAAAGTTGCTATTTTATTAATATTTACGCTTAACTTTGTCATTGTCTAAAATTAGAGTACAAAGATAAATTATTAAATCATTTTATCCTATATTCGTAGAGCATGAATATTACAGATTACATACTAAATGAAATAAAACCATTGCATTTAAAAGGCAGTGTAAAAACAGCTAAACAAATGTTTAATAATTTCCCTATTACGCATTTTTGTATGGTAGAAAACGACATACTTTTAGGTTGTTTTGCCCAAGAAGATATTCAAACGATAGAAAATAATGATGCTTCGCTAGATGCATATAAACATTTGTTAAATTCTTTTTTTACAGATGAAAAAGCAACGGTCTTAGAACTTTTAAAAATTTTCGCAGATAATGACACTTCGATTATACCTGTTTTAAACAAAGAAAAAAAATACCTTGGTTATTATGATTTATGTGATGTTTTAGACGTTTTTTCTGCGAGTCCGTTTATAACTGAAAATAGCGAAACAGTAATCATAGAAAAACTAGAAAGTGATTTCTCTATGACTGAAGTATCTCAAATTATAGAATCTAATGGTGGTAAACTATTAGGGATGTATATTTCAGAAAAAAAACAAAATTTGGTTCAAATTACACTTAAAATAAGTACAGAAGATATTCATGAAATTATGCATGCTTGCAGAAGGTATGATTATAAGATAATTTCTACACATGAAAATGATGTGTATTTAGAAGATTTAAAGAATAGATCTGATTATTTGCAAAAATATTTAGAAATGTAACTAGACCGATTGGTTTACGGGCATTTATTTTAAAAAAATGAATTAAAAATGAAAAAAGTAGCAGTTTACGGACAATCTTATTCGATTTCAGCCGAGAAAGAAATTCAAATTCTTTTAGAGATTTTAGAGGAAAATAATATTGTTTGTTTCATCGAAAAGAAATTTTATGATTTACTAGTTGAAGGAGATATTCTAAATAAAAAATACCCAACATTTTCTCATTTTAATGATTTAAATAACTCTTTTGATTTAATGTTTACATTAGGTGGAGACGGTACAATTCTTAGGGCTGTTACCTATATAAGACATCTAGGAATACCTATGTTGGGAATAAACACAGGTAGGTTAGGTTTTCTAGCAACCATAAATAAAAAGACCATAAAAGAAAGTGTAACTCTTATTTTAAATGGAGCATATTCTGTGCAAGAAAGAACACTTTTATCTGTAAAAACTACTCCAGAAACAGAGAAGTTTTCTGAAATTAATTTTGCTCTAAACGAAGTAACAATTGCAAGAAAGAACACCACTTCTATGATTGGTGTAACCACCAATCTAAACCATGAATATTTAACAAATTACTGGGCAGATGGTTTAATAATTGCTACCCCAACTGGTTCTACTGGTTATTCTCTCAGTTGCAATGGCCCAGTAGTTTCTCCAGATTCTAAAAACTTAGTTATAACACCTATTGCCCCGCACAATTTAACCGCCAGATCTATGGTGATTTCAGATGAAACTTCTATTCAATTAGAAGTAGATTCTAGAGAAAAAGAATTTTTAATTTCATTAGATTCTAGAATTACCTCTGTTGCAAAAAATACTAAAGTTTTTATAGAGAAGGCCCCTTTTACCATTAAGAGTATTATACCTAACAATCAGTCTTTTTTACAAACATTACGCAGCAAGTTGCTTTGGGGAGAAGATACTAGAAATGAAACCAACCTTTAAGTACTACCAAACAATAAAAAAGCAAAAAACTTGTTATTCAAAAAAGACTGAGTATTAACTTTATAAAGCAAATTGTAATTCTTATATTTGTTGGCTATTTTCTATAATGAGAAGAAGTATTTTATTTATTGCATGTCTTTATTTTTGCTCAACTACGTTTGGTCAAGAGTATGAAATTGGAGTTTCTTTAGGAGGCACAAACTATGTTGGTGATATTGGTAGCACAAGCTACATCAATCCAAATAAACTTGCAGGTACAGTGTTTTTTAAATACAACTACAACCCTAGAGTTGCTTTAAAAGCTACATTTAGTTATTTGCCAATAGCAGGAGATGACGCAAAAGCAAGTAGTCATTTTAGAAATAACAGAGGGTTAAGTTTTTCGAATACCATAAATGAAGTAGCTTTAGGACTCGAATTTAATTTTTACGAGTTTGACATTTCATCAGAGGATAAAAGTTGGACTCCATACATTCTAGTAGAACTAGCAGCATTTAATTATGGAATTATTGTTGGAGAAACCGCGACAGTAAACAAAAATAAAACAGTGTTGGCCTTGCCTATTGGTATTGGCTTTAAGTCTAAATTAATAGGTAATTTAGCTTTTTCTTTGGAAACAAAGTTTAGATATACATTTGAAGACGATTTAGATTTTATTTCAGATAATAATTTAGATTTTAATATTGAAGGAAATAGCAATGATTGGTACATGTTCACAGGTGTATCTATAATCTACACCTTTGGAAGACCAGCATGTTATACTAAGGGATTATAAAAAATATGGACAAAAAATTACTTATTAATTTACAAAGAGTGCCAAAACACGTAGCCATTATTATGGATGGCAATGGACGTTGGGCTGCAGGTAAAGGTATGAGTAGAGTTTTTGGCCATAGAAATGCATTAACTGCTGTCAGAGAATCTATAGAATCTGCAGCTCAGATAGGAGTAAAAGCCATAACTTTATATGCTTTTTCTACAGAAAACTGGAACAGACCAAAATTAGAGGTAGACGCACTTATGAGTTTGCTTGTAAACTCACTAAAAAAAGAATTAATTACTTTCCAGAAAAATGGGGTTATCGTAAATGCTATTGGAAATATCGAAAACTTACCTAACAAAGCAAAAAAAGCTTTAAATGAAGTAATTATTCAGACAAAAGACAATTCTAAAATTATAATGACATTGGCATTGAGTTATGGTTCTAGAGAAGAAATTGTTAACGCAATCAAAAACATATCTAAAAAAGTTGTTAATAAAGAACTTTCTGTGAAAGAAATTGATGAAAATATTATAAATAACCATTTATATACGTTTAATTTGCCCGAGGTCGATTTAATGATAAGAACAAGTGGTGAACAACGCATCAGTAATTTCTTACTTTGGCAAATGGCTTACGCTGAATTATACTTTACAAATGTACTTTGGCCAGATTTTAGAAAAGAAGATTTTTACGATGCAATTATAGATTACCAGAATAGAGAAAGAAGATTTGGAAAAACAAGTGAACAAATTACAGAATAAATTTTTTATGAAATTATTTTCCGCAGCAATAGTGCTTACAGCACTATTTTCTACTTATAGTGCTAGCGCACAAGTTAAAAAAGATAGTTTATCTACAGTTAATAAAGACACAATCTCTAATAGAAATATTTCTTTTGAAAAAGGAAAAGCATATATTTTAGGTGGAATTTCTGTAACAGGTCTTAAAAAGTTTAGTGAAGAAACCGTGAGAGTTTTTACAGGTCTTAGATACGGCCAAACTATTAAATTACCTGGAGATAAATTAACAAGTGCTATTAAAAAGCTTTATGAAAGTAAGCAATTTAGTGATGTAGATGTTTATTTAGATAGAATTGATGGAGAAACAGTTTATCTTAATTTAGAAGTGCAAGAGCTTCCGCAATTAAATCAGGTAAACATTACTGGAATTAAAAAATCTAAAGCTAAAGAGCTTATCACAGAAGCAGAGTTGAAATTGGGTAAAATGGTAACAGACAATTTATTGGTTACCACAAAAAACTACTTCACAAAAAAATATACAGACAAAGGTTTCTTAAAAACTAAAGTTTCCTTAGACGTTCAAAAAGATACAACAGACATCAACATTGTTAATATGTCGGTTTTTATTGACAAAGGAGCCAAAATCAAAATTCAAAATATAAATTTCACAGGTAACAAAGAACTTTCTGGTAAAAAAATCAGAAAAGCAATGTCTAATACAAAAGAAAAGTTTTTCGGACGTTTCTGGAAAGGTTCAAAATACATAGAGGAGGAATATCAAGAAGATTTAGAAAGTATTTTAGATAAATACAGTAGACTTGGTTATAGAGATGCTCGTATTCTAAAAGAAAGTATTTCTTGGAATGACAACAATACCATAGACATTAATATAGATTTAGAGGAAGGTAAACAATACCGTTTTGCAGAAATATTATTTATTGGAAATAAAGAATACACCGATGAACAATTGCAACGCGTTTTAAAAATTGAAAAAGGGGATGTTTATAATGGTGCAGTTTTAAAAGAACGTGTGAATGGTGACGGGACTCCAACATCTTTTGACATCTCTTCTGAATACCAAAATAACGGATACTTGTTTTCTCAAGTAAATGCTGTTGAAACCAGAGTAGAAGGCGAATCTATTACTGTAGAAGTTAGAATTAGAGAAGATGAAAAAGCACGAATTAAGAAAGTAAGTGTTACCGGAAATGACAAGACAAATGATCATGTAATTTTTAGAGAATTACGAGTAAAACCAGGAGACTTATTTAGTAGAAGAGAAATTATTAGGTCTATTAGAGAGATTGGCCAACTAGGTTTCTTTGATCAAAACGTTACACCAGATGTAGTGCCAAATTACCAGGATAAAACTACAGATATTAACTTTAATGTTATAGAAAAAGGAGGTAGTCAAATAGAATTACAAGGTGGTTATGGTGGTGGTTCTTTTATTGGAACATTAGGTCTTTCGTTCAACAACTTTTCTATTAAAAACATATTTAATAAAGCAGCATATAAACCTTTACCTACAGGAGACGGGCAAAAACTAGCTTTAAGATTGCAAACTAGTAGAACTTTTAGCACTTATAGTTTTTCTTTTACAGAGCCATGGTATGGTGGTAAAAAGCCAAAATCATTATCTTTTTCTATTTATCAATCAAATCAGTTTCAGATAAATCCGCAAACCTATGATGTAGATAAAGATAGAAAACTAGGAATTACAGGGGCATCTATCGGCTTAGGCCAGCGTTTAAAATGGCCTGATGACTTCTTCCAATTATCACAAACAATCTCTTATCAAAGTTTTCAGTTAAAAAACTATGGATTTAGGGTTGGTGATAATGTTTTAAATAACGGTACTTTAAATAACTTATCCTACAATTTAGATTTTAGTAGAAGTTCTGCGGGGCCAAGTTTAATTTTTCCAACATATGGTTCTGAATTTTCTTTTGGAATAAAAGCTACCTTTCCTTATTCACTATTCACTGACAAAAACTATGATGAACCGGCTAATTTAACTTCTGTAGAGCAAAACGATTTTCTTGCAGACAAATATAAGTGGTTAGAATATTACAAGTTTAACGCTAAAGGTAAATGGTATACTTCATTTACTGATAAATTGGTTTTAATGACCAATGCAGAATTCGGGTTTTTAGGCTTTTACAATGATGATTTAGGTCAGACACCTTTTGAACGCTATTTTGTAGGTGGAGATGGTATTGCGCAGTTCCAATTAGATGGTAGAGAAACGGTAGGCTTAAGAGGTTATGAAAACAATAGACTATCTTCCATTGCTGGAGGAACAATTTACAATAAATTTCAATTAGAGCTTAGGTATTCTATTACAGATGCTCCTTCTGCCTCTATATACACTTTAGGATTTTTAGAAGCTGGTAATTCTTATGACAATTTTGATGAATATAATCCGTTTAATGTAAAAAGATCAGCTGGTTTAGGAGTTAGGATATTTATGCCTGCTTTTGGATTATTAGGAATTGATTTTGCACATGGTTTTGATCCATTACCAGGTGGAATAGAGAAATCTGGTTGGCAAACACATTTTATTATCGGAAGACAATTCTAAGAAAACAACGCGTTTATAATGCCAAATGTTTTTTTGGTGCGGTTTTTTCTAAATAGTTAACAAATGAAAAAAAAAATTTTATGTTTAGTTCTTTTATTCTCAATTAGCCTTTCTTGGGCTCAGAGAAGTCAAATAATAGCTTATATAGACATGGAGTACATTCTAGAAAATGTTCCAGAATATTTAGAGGCTCAAAACACTTTAGATGCAAAAGTTATTAAATGGCAACAAAGATTAGATAAACAAGCTAGATTTATAGAAGTTTTAAAAACAGATTTAGCAAATGAAAAAGCTATTCTAACAAAAGATCTAATAGAAGAAAAAGAAGAAGAAATATCTTTAAAGCATGATGAACTTAGAAGGTTAGAATCTTTATATTTTGGACCGAAAGGAGATATGTTTACACTAAGGAAGCAATTAGTTAAACCAATTCAAGATCAAGTTTACAATGCAATTCAGAATATATCTGCTAGAAAAAAATATGATTTTGTTTTTGATAAATCTAGTGAATTAGTAATGCTATATTCAAATAAAAAATACGATATTAGCGAGCTCGTTTTAGCATCAATAGATAGAACTAGATTGGTTGGTAAAAAAAATACTAAAAAGAAAGAAAAAAACACTCCTAAAGAGTTAAGTGCAGAACAAAAACAAGTTTTAGCAAAAAAAGAAATTGTTGCTGCTAAAAAACTTTCAGATAGAGAAGCAAAAAAGAAAGCAATTGCTGACAAAAGAAAAGAATTATTAAAGAAGAGGAACGAAAAAAGAGAGTTACTTAAAGAAAAAAGAGCCGCTTTGAATAAGAAGAAGAAAGAAGCAAGAAATAAACAAAAAACCCAAGACAATAACAATTAAATTAAATTAAACTAGAATGAAAAATTTTAAAACGTTACTATTAATTGCTGTATTCACTTTAGGATTCGCTGGTGTTACAAATGCACAAAAAATAGCTCATGTAGATTATCAAAGAGTAATAGACAATATGCCAGAAACAAGAGCATTAACTGTTACCTTAGAGAAATTAGGTAAATCTTACCAAAGTGAAATTGAAGGTTTAAAGAAAAAGTTAGAAGCTAAAGTTCAAAAATACACTGCAGAACAAGCTACACAAACTGAAACTACAAATAAAGATAGAGCTCAAGAGGTGCAACTAGATAAAGCAAGATTTGATCAAGCACAACAAGCTGCTTACCAAGAAATGCAAAAAAGACAAGCAC
>CAJXAS010000044.1 GCA_913050305.1 uncultured Polaribacter sp.
ACATCTAAATCGTTTGTTGGCTCATCTAATAGTAAAACATTTCCTTCTTCTTTTAAGGTCATTGCTAAATGCAATCTGTTCCGTTCACCACCAGAAAGAGTATTCACTTTTTTATTTTGTTCACTTCCAGAAAAATTAAAACGACTTAAATAAGCACGAGAATTTACTTGCTTACCACCCATCATAACCAAATCTTGTCCATCAGAAAAATTCTGCCAAATTGTTTTCTCAGCGTCTATATTAGAATGTGCTTGATCTACGTAAGCTATTTTTGCAGTTTCACCTACATTAAAGCTTCCTACATCCGGTTTCTCTTCACCCATGATCATTTTAAATATCGTAGTTTTACCTGCACCGTTTGGACCAATAATACCTACAATTCCTGCCTGTGGCAAGTTAAATTCTAAATTTTCATATAATAGTTTATCTCCAAAAGCCTTAGAAACACCACTTGCTTCAATAACATTTGTTCCTAAACGTGGACCGTTTGGTATATATATTTCAAGTTTTTCGTCTACCTGCTTTTGGTCTTGACTCATTAACTTGTCATAATTCTTTAAACGTGCTTTTTGTTTAGTTTGTCTTCCTTTAGCACCTTGTCTAACCCATTCTAGTTCTCTTTCTAATGTTTTTTGACGTTTAGAAGCTGTTTTGCTTTCTTTAGCCATTCTTTGAGATTTTTGATCTAACCAAGAAGAGTAATTACCTTTCCAGGGGATGCCTTCTCCTCTATCCAATTCTAAAATCCAACCAGCTACATTGTCTAAGAAGTATCTATCATGCGTTACTGCAATAACAGTACCTTTATATTGTGCTAAATGATGTTCTAACCAATGAACAGACTCTGCATCTAAATGGTTGGTTGGTTCATCTAATAATAAAATTTCTGGTTCTTGTAATAGCAATCTACAAAGTGCAACTCTACGTTTCTCTCCACCAGAAAGCACTCCTATCTTTTTATCAGAGTCTGGTGTTCTCAGCGCATCCATTGCAATTTCTAATTTGGTATCTAATTCCCAAGCATTTGCTGCATCAATTTTATCCTGTAATTCAGCTTGTTGAGCCATTAGCTTATCCATCTTATCTGCATCAGAATACACTTCTTCCAATCCAAACATGTCGTTTATTTTATTGTATTCATCAAGAATTGCAACAGTTTCTGCAACTCCTTCTTTTACAATTTCTAAAACTGTTTTTTCTGGATCCAACTGCGGTTCTTGCTCTAAATAACCAACATTATAGCCTGGTGAAAAAGAAACGTCTCCTTGATAATTCTTTTCTACGCCCGCTATTATTTTTAGTAATGTCGATTTACCAGAACCGTTTAAACCAAGAATCCCGATTTTTGCACCATAGAAAAAACTTAAATAAATATCTTTTAACACCTGTTTACCTGTTGATTGATAAGTTTTAGACAACTTATTCATCGAAAAGATAACCTTCTTATCGTCACTCATATCTTGTATTTTTTTTTGAAATTTATTGTAGTTAAGGTTCGCTATTATACTAATAAAAAATAATTAAACTCTTCCTTTTAAAGCGTTAAAAACCCAAGCAATAGCAAAGAAACCAACACCTACAGATGCAAAACCCCATCCTGCAATTTCATTATATCTAAAAGCACCCAACGCAATTAAACCTAACCCCACAAGTATCATTATAAATGTTGCCCAGGCAAGCACAGTATTTTTATTCATTCCCATAGTTAGTTGTTGTAATTAATTAGTTGACCGACAAATATCGGTATTTTGTTTCTTAAACTTGTAGAAAAGTATAGTTTTTAAAGACTTATAAATTATTAAAAATAGTTACTTACTTAATACCTTCTACCACCCATACCAGAAGATCCTCTTCTTCTTCTATTATTATTCATACCAGAAGAGGGAGGTGCCATTTGTCTTTTAGGAGCCTTTGGTAATAATTTTCTTTTTTGTTCTCTTTGGTATTTTAACCACTTTTTAAATTGTTTTCTAGATAAAAAACTTTTTAAATCGTCATTTAAAGTCTTTTCATGAACAACTATGCTATCTCTAATTGGTACAATAGTAATTTTTACTTTTCTTCTCACTTTTTCTGCTAGGTCTCTATTAGAATATAATTGTGTTCCTAAAGAATTTATAGTGAGCTCCAATTCTTGAAGTTTTGGAGTATTCAAAAAAGATATTTTTTTAATTTTATTATTATAAATTTTTAAAGAATTAAAGGTTTTATTTTTTGTACTATCATCTTTTACTTTTATCTTTTTTGGAACTTCCGTATAATTATAGTAAAAAATATTTGCAGAATTTTTAGCTACGTATTTAGGAAACTCTGGAGCTTCTTGACTAAAAGAAAAATAACTTATAAATAATACTATTACAATTAATGATTTTTTCATCCTTTTAAATTTAAAAAACAAAAGTATAAAAAGATTTACAATTTAGCAGCTAATCTACAGCCTTGATTTATAGCTCTTTTTGCATCTAATTCTCCAGCAAAATCTGCACCTCCTATGACATTAACATTTTTACCCGCGTCTAGTAGCGGTTGATATAACTCTTTAAAAGGTGTTTGACCTGCACAAATAACAATATGATCTACTTTTAAAATTTTATTTTCTTTATTTTGAACATAATGCAAACCTTCATCATCTATTTTAGTGTAAGACACTTCGCTAATAAATTGAACCTTCTTCTTCTTTAAACTAGATCTATGAATCCAACCTGTAGTTTTACCTAAATTGCCTCCAAACTTCCCAGCACTTCTCTTGAACATAAAAATTTCTCTTGGCGAAGGGCTAAATTCTGGTTTTACATCCTCAATTCCACTTCTTGCTTCAATAGATTTGTCAATTCCCCATTCTTTTAACCAGGCATCTATATTAAGGGAAGTTGATTCACCTTTGTGCGATAAATATTCTGATACGTCAAAACCAATTCCTCCAGCACCAATTACGGCGACTCTTTTTCCTACTGGTTTTTTATGTTTTAAAACATCAATATAACTTAATACTTTTTCATGTTCAATTCCTTCAATTTTTAACGCTCTCGGTTTAATACCTGTTGCAACTATAATTTCATCAAAATCTGATTTTTGTAAATCATCTACAGAAACTTTTGTGTTTAATTTTAAAGTTACTTTATGTAAAAGTATTTGTTTGTTAAAATAACGCAATGTTTCATAAAACTCTTCTTTACCAGGAATTTGTTTTGCCATATTAAACTGTCCACCAATTGCATTATCTGCGTCAAATAAAGTGACTACATGACCTCTTTGTGCTGCAATTGTAGCTGCAGACAAACCTGCTGGTCCTGCACCAATTACTGCTATTTTTTTCTTGTTTGTGGTTTGTTCATACACTAATTCTGTTTCATGACAAGCTCTAGGATTTACCAAGCAACTGGCTACTTTTTGTTCAAAAACATGATCTAAACACGCCTGATTGCAACCAATACATGTGTTTATTTCATCTGCCTTTTCTTCCGCTGCTTTATTTACCCATTCTGGGTCTGCTAAAAAAGGACGTGCCATAGAAATCATATCCGCATCTCCGTCTGATAGTATTTTCTCAGCAGTTTCTGGCATATTTATTCTATTAGAAGTTATCAAAGGAATTGATATTTCTTCTTTCATTTTTTTTGTAACCCAGGTGAATGCTCCTCTTGGAACAGATGTTGCAATAGTTGGGATTCTAGATTCATGCCAACCAATACCAGTATTTATTATGGTGGCACCAGCTTTTTCAATTTCTTTACCAAGTTGCACAACCTCTTCCCAAGAACTTCCTTTTTCAACTAAATCTAGCATTGAAAGTCTATATATAATAATAAAATCTTTACCCACAGCAGCTCTAATCTGCTTTACCAGCTCTATTGGCAAACGCATTCTATTCTCATAATTACCACCCCAAGAATCTAATCTTTTATTCGTTCTTTTAACAATAAATTGATTGATTAAATATCCTTCAGAACCCATGATTTCGACACCGTCATAACCTGCCATCTTAGACAATTCAGCACAGTTTACAAAATCTCTAATAGTTCTTTTAATTCCAGATTCTGTTAATTTAAAAGGCTTAAAAGGTGTTATTGGTGATTTTATTTTTGAAGGTGCAACGTTAAAAGGATGATATCCATAACGACCTGAATGTAAAATTTGCATACAAATCTTACCTCCTTCTTTATGCACAGCTTTTGTGATTTTCTGGTGGTGTATTGCATGTTTTTTTGAAGACATTCTAGCTGCAAAAGGCCCCGTCCAACCTTGAATATTTGGAGAGATTCCTCCAGTAATAATTAGCCCGACTCCACCCTTTGCCCTCTCTGCATAATAGGCTGCAATTTTATCAATTCCGTTTTTTTCTTCTTCTAGCCCCGTATGCATAGATCCCATTAAAATTCTATTTTTTAAAGTGGTAAATCCTAAATCTAACGGTTCAAAAATGTGTTTATATTTCATAATCTTGGAATTGAATTTATTATGCATGCATAATAATTTGCAAGATATGTTTATTTTTCAAAAGAAAAAGCCAAAGAAATTGATTCTTTGGCTTTAAAAAATTTATAATTCAATTATTATATCATAGGAACATCAATAACTAATAATTTGCTTGATTTATTAGCTTTGATATTGACTTTATTTTTTTCAATAATTCCAATAGCATCTCTTCTTTTGAGGTTTTCATCTTCTATTAAGACTTCTCCTTCAATTAAGAAAAAATAAGCTCCATTTTTTAAATCATATGCTGTTTCAAAGCCTTTATCTAAATCGATCATCGAAATATATCCTTGTTGATTAATTGGCAAAGAACCTACAACTTGTTTATCATTTGGGGAAACTAAAACTTGAAATTTATTCTTTCTTTCTAAAGCTTCAAATATTTTTTGATTGTAATAAGGAGTTATATTTTCTATCTCAGGAATAATCCAAAGTTGTAAAAAATTTACAGCATCTATTTTACTATCATTAAATTCTGAATGTTTTAAACCAGTTCCCGCACTCATTACTTGCACTTCTCCAACTTCAATAGAACGTTTATTACCTATACTATCTGTGTGAGATAAAGCTCCAGAAATCGGAATAGAAATAATTTCCATATTCCTATGAGGGTGTGTTCCAAAACCCATTTCTGGCTGCACCACGTCGTCATTTAAAACGCGTAGCATTCCAAAATTTATTCTTTCTGAATTTTGATAACTTGCAAAACTAAACGTATGATGTGACCTTAACCAACCATGATCTGCATAACCTCTAGATTCTGCTTTATGTATTATTTTTTTCATATTTTAACTTTCTTAATTAATACAAATATCCCATTTTACCCTGCTGATAGTCGCGCATTGCTTCCAAAATTTCTGTTTGTGTATTCATTACATAAGGGCCATATTGAGTAATTTTCTCTTTTATTGGATCTCCTGATAAAACCAGCAGTACCGTTTCTTTTTTTGCTTGAAATTGAATCGTATTTCCATCTTGCTTAAAGGTAACCATTTGATTTTCTCCTTTCTTTAACACTTCCAAACCATTCACTAAAATTTCGCCTTCTAACAAATAAATTAAGGACTGATGGTGTTCTGGAATTTCTATTTCTATATTTCCTCCTTCATTTGCTTTTACTGTAAAAACATTTACCTCAGTTTGGGTTTGTATCAAACCAGATTCATTCTTTTGATGCCCTGCAATAAGATTTAATTGTACTTTTTTATCCTCAGAAAAAAGTTTTGGAATTTGTTTTTCTTCTAAGTGCTGATAATGAGGCGTCATCATCTTATCTTTTGCTGGTAAATTCAACCATAATTGAATTCCCTCTAAATCTCCTCCTTTTTCTACAAAAGCTTTTGTTGGTGCTTCTGCATGAATAATTCCACTTCCAGCGGTAGTCCATTGCACTCCACCTGCTTTAACAACCATCTTATTTCCTAAAGAATCTCTATGAAATTGTTCACCTTTAAATAGCAGAGTAATGGGCTCGAATCCTCTGTGCGGATGGGGTCCTAAGTCGAACGGATTATTAAATTCTGAAATTGCATAAGGCCCATAATGATGCAATAACAAAAACGGATCTACACTTTCTATTCCCTGTATTGGTAAAGGTTGCCGTAATTTTATAGGGCCCATGTTCACAAAAGGACTTGTTACTATGTGCTGTATTGTTTTAAATTTTTTCATTTATTTTTAATTACTAATCGAATTAACCCTAAGGCTTATGCTTTAAATAATCCTAAAACTTATATTTCCCAAGGGAAATATTTTTATAAATTTTTCTATCTAATTTTATCTAAAACATTGCTTAAAACAACAGCCTCTTGTTCCGTTATATTTTCTAGAAAAGAAAGGTTATTACTGTTATCTATATTCGTTAATAAATCTAATCCTTGAGCTGTAATTTTTATATAAACAACTCTTCTATCAAGCTCACATCTAGCTCTTTCAATTAATTTTTTATCACAAAGCTTATCCATTAAACGAGTTGCATTTGGAGCTCTTTCTATCATTCTATCTTTTACAATTTGAACCTTAATTCTATCTTTTGCACCCCGTAAAATTCTCAAAATATTATATTGCTGTGGTGAAATTAAATAAGGTTTAAAAAACTCATTTTCTTTGCTATTTAGCCAATTGGCAGTATATTTTATATTTATTAACGCTTTAACTTTATTACTTATAAATTTAGAATTGATATCTTTAGAAATGTCTCCCATTATTAATGTTTTTTTCTGCTATTGACTGCCATTCTTAGTTATTCAGAGTTGGCTTTTGACTCTTAATCAAAAAAACTCAAGCTCTTAATCGTAAATCTTGCATTATTTTATTAAACTCTTCGGTTGTTGGTGTTAAATAAATTGCATCATCTACAAATAAGGTTGGATACTTTACAACACCGCCATACAATTCTTTACTATGTTTTCTGGCTTCTGCATCTTTAGAAATATCTTTGTAGATATAAGGTACATCTGTTGAGTTTAAAAAATTCTTATAAGCAACGGTATATGCGTGGCCTTGCTTGCCATATAAAATTATCTTCATTTTTATTGATTTACAGAACTTTCAAATGTTCGTATTTGCTCTTTTAATACTTTTAACAAGTCTTCATGTATCACCTTACCTTCTTTAAAGTTATCATAAAAATTTGGAAAAGAGAAGGAAACCAACTCTTTAGCTCCCATTCTTGAAAACTTTTGAACTCCAGCTTCCAAAACAAACCTTCCGCCCATTCCTCCTGGGGATGTTGCCATTAATAATAGTGGTTTGTCTCTAAAAACATTCGCTTCAACTCTAGAACTCCAATCAAAAATATTTTTAAAAGCTGCAGCATAAGAACCATTATGTTCTGCTAATGAAAGTATAAATCCATCATAAGCATCTAATAAAGCACTAAACTTTTTCGTGCTTTCTGAAAATCCATTTTTCTCTTCATCCTCGCTATAAATTGGCATTTCGAAATCTCTTAAATCGATAACATCAAAACTAGTATTTTCTAAATTTTCTGCTGCAAAAGTTGCTAATTGTTTGTTAATAGATGTTGAACTTGTACTTCCTGCAAATGCTAATACCTTTCTCATCTTAATTTAATTTATTTAATTATCGATTCAATTCTTGTTTCTCCCTTTACCATTCTAGCAACCGGACATTTGCCTGCGAAAACTAACAAACGTTTTCTTTGGTCTTCCGTAATATCATTTTCGAAAGATATTTCTTCCGTAAGATAAGAACCTTGCTCATCTTTAAGTTGGAAAACGTTTACTGTAATTTCACCAACATCCCAACTTCTTCTAGCTGCATACATCCTTAAAGTAATAGCAACACAACTCCCTATTGCTGTCAATAAATATTCTACAGGCGTTGGCGCGGTATCTTCTCCTCCATCAGAAACAGGCACATCTGTAACTACAAAATGACTTCTAATTTTTGCTTCTGATAGATAGTTTTTATTTGTTAAAATAACGGAAGAATTAGCCATAATGAATTTATTTATAAGCAAAGTTACAAAATTAAAATTTATTTACCAAGGAAAATAATGTCAACGTAATTAAAAAAAGACATCCTAAAGAGGAATAACATATATTACAACATTAGGTCATTTGCTATTTAAAGAATAGAACAGCATGATTGTTCTTGTATCTATGATTTCTCGAGTTGCAATCATTTTAAAGCATCTCTAAATAAAGTTCTAAGACCTTTGTTTATTCATTTTTTTCTTGCGAATAAGTTCCTAATATTGATTTTTTTTAAGATGCAATTAAATTATTGTTTAAATTACATTATTGAAAAACTAAAATATATTTTTTTTAAATATTCACAAAACAGCTACTTAGAAGATAATTCTTTTTCATAAATAAACTTTATATTCGCATTTAGAAATTAATTATGAAAAAAAACATTCTCCTAGTCTTTTTGCTAAGCTCAGTTTTTATATATTCTCAGAATGATTGTTCCGATGCATTAATAGCTTGTGGAAATAGTGGGTATCAAGATTTAACCGCTACAGGTGTTGGAACACAAGAATTAAGTGGTTCAAATACATGTGATAGTGAGGAAAATAATAGCTTATGGTTTAGAGTAAATATAAATACAGGAGGTAAATTAGGTTTTATACTTACTCCTACTTTTGCTGACGGATCAACAAATACAGATTTAGCAATAGATTTTGATTTTTTTATTTTTGGGCCTGATGTCAATTGTGGAGATATAGGCCAAGCCATTCGTTGTTCAACTACAAATCCACAAGCTGCTGGAACTACAAATAATTTAACCGGCATGAGCAGTACCGAAACGGACACTTCTGAAGGACCCGGAGTATTAGGTAATAATTTTGTTCGTGAGTTAGACGTTAATGCTGATGATTCTTACTTCATTGTTATTGATAGACCTGTAGGCACAAGTAATTTTAAAATTGAATGGACAGGAACAGCTACTTTTAACAATCCTCCAAGCGCGACTCCTCCAACAGCAGGAGAATCCTATGACCTATTGTTATGTGATTCTGACGGAGTAAAAGATAATAGCACTGCTTTTGATTTGACCTCAAATGAAAATTCTATTTTAAACGGACAACCAAATACTTCTATAAGCTATCATACAAGTAATAACGACGCACTCACAAATAGCAGCCCAATTCCTAATCCTTTAAATTATGAAAATATAGCATCTCCGCAAAATATATTTATCAGACTCACAGACACAAATACACTTTGTTTTACGACTTCAAAATTTAATATAAATGCATACACAAAACCTGAAATTGCTTTACAACCCGAGAACCTAATTATTGATGATCTTAATAATGGTGGCAGCGAGATAGTTGATTTGACTGATCAGGACTCCAGTATTTTAGGTACTCAAGATATTTCTGAATTTGAAATCATCTATGCTACAGACATTACTTTTAACTCAATTATTATAGACCCTGCAACCTACACAGGTGCTATAGGTCTAGAAACAATCTATTTTAGAATTGTTAATCGAAATAATGTTATTTGTTTTTCTCAAGGTTCTTTTACCATTACTCTAATAAATAATCAACCTCCAGAACTTACTGCTAATAATAGAGTAGCATACTGCCCTTTGGGCAAGGTTAATATCGCGCCAAACTTCACTATTTCAGATCCTGACGACGCAGGTATTGATGCGTTTTTTATTCAAATCTCTTCTGGATATGATATAGGAAATGATCAGCTAACACTAACAGGAATTCACCCTAACATAAACACTTCATGGAATGCTGCTGAAGGCAAACTAACATTAACACCAATAGGATCAACTCAAATTTTATATATAGACCTAGAGTTAGCCGTAAGAGATCTAATTTTTGAAAGTACAAATGCAGATATTAGCTCAGATCGTTTTTTTTCTTTTACAATTGGAGATGCCAACTACCTGCCGTCAACAGAACACTTTTATGTTTTTGAATCAGATTTAAATATTACTTGGACTGATGCAAAAATAAAAGCGGAAGGAAAAACGTATTACGGACTTAAAGGATATCTAGCAACTATACTTTCTGCGGAAGAAAGTCAAATTTCTGCAGAACAAATATCAGGTGCTGGTTGGATTGGTGCCAGTGACGCCAACCAAGAAGGAATCTGGAACTGGGTTACCGGCCCTGAGGCTATCACTAACTTCTGGAATGGTACTTTTACTGGATCAGCACCAATTGATGCAACAACTGGATTACCAATGTATTCAAATTGGAATACAAATGAACCAAATCAATCTGGGGATGAAGATTATGCCCACATAACCGATAACTCTATTGGATTAACAGGCTCCTGGAATGATTTACCAAATGAAGGAGGAGGAGGTGCTTATCAAGCCAAAGGATATATTATAGAATATGGAGGTATGCCTGGTGACCCCGTTTTACAGATTTCTGCAAGCACGAGCATCTATGTTCCTAAAATAGTAACAATAAGTGCAGATATAGAAGTATGCGCTGGCACTTCTGTGAATTTAATAGCTGCAGTAACCGAAGGTTCTATTTTTTGGTATGACGCTTTAGTTGGAGGAAGTCTAGTAACCACAGGAGATACCTTTACCACACCTATACTAAACAGCTCAAAAACTTACTATGCAACAGCTTCACCAATAGGATGCGCAACATCAGATAGAAAAGCGGTAGTAATAACGGTATACGATGTACCTATTGCTAATGACCCTCAAGATATTATAGTCTGTGACGATAATGGAGACGGTTTAAATAGCTTTGATTTTGATACAGATATTAGTTTGCAAATTTTAAATGGACAATCCACTACAGACTTTGAAGTCTTATATTTCAATAATCAAGCAGACGCTGAAGCTAATATTTCCGGTACAGCTTTACCCAATCCACATAATATAAATGCAGGAAGTTCT
>CAJXAS010000045.1 GCA_913050305.1 uncultured Polaribacter sp.
AAGGCATGTTTAAACCAGGAATGTTTGTAGAAGGTGAAATAAAGACAATAAATTCAAAGACAACAGAAGTAATAGCCATTCCTTCTTCAGCTGTTTTATGGACGGGTAAACGCTCTGTTGTATATCTTAAAGCTACCATAAATGAGTCTGTTTTTGAAATACGTGAAATTACTTTAGGTAACAAGAACGGGTCTACCTATGAGGTTTTAAGTGGTCTAAATACCGGTGATGAAATTGTAACAAACGGCACCTTTACAGTAGATGCAGCTGCCCAATTACAGGGTAAAAAATCGATGATGAATAAAAAAGGAGGTGTATCTATGACAGGGCATGAAGGACATATAGCAATGAATGGTTCTGTAAATAAAGTTCCTAAAAATAACAGTGTAGGATTAGACGTTTCAAAAGAGTTTCAACATCAATTAAAAGAAGTTCTTAATGAGTATATCGCTTTAAAAGATGCTTTTGTGAAAGAGGAATCAAACAATATAATAAGTCAATCAGAAAAAATAGGAGCAATTTTATCTAAAGTAGATATGAAACTTTTAGAAAATAAAGAGGCACAAACATTTTGGATGTCTTTAGAAAAGCAATTAAGAGTCGCTGTAAGTTCAATTTTAAAAACAACGGCAATAAAAGAGCAAAGAAATCACTTCAAGCAAGTATCTGCTTCTTTAATAGAGGCAGTAAAGGTATTTGGTATAAATGAAAAAGTATTTGTCGCTTTTTGCCCAATGGCAGACAGTAATAAAGGAGCGTATTGGTTAAGCAAAGAAGAAAAAGTGATAAATCCGTATTTTGGTAATGCAATGCTTACCTGTGGAGAAATAAAACAAGTAATAGATTAAGAATAATTAAATTTAAACACAATGAAAAAAGTAATTTTAAGTATGGCTGTATTGGCAACGGTGGCATTTACAAGTTGTAAAAACGAAGCTAAAAAAGAAACAAAAAAAGGAACAACAGAAGTGGTGAATGAAATGGCAACAACAGATTTTTCTTTTGGTGTAAGAGGGAATTGCGGCATGTGTAAAAGCACTATCGAAAAAGCTGCAAAAGGTGTTGGTGGTGTAACGAGTGCAATTTGGGATGTAGATCAAAAGAAAATTGCGGTTTCTTACGATGATAGCAAAACAGCCCCAATGGCAATTCATAACGCAATTGCAGCTTCTGGTTATGATACCGAAAAAGTAGCAGGAAGCGAACAAGCATATAAGAGTTTGCCTGGTTGTTGTAAATACGATCACGACATGGTAATGAATGTTTCTGTTGAAACAAAATAAGAGTTTTTTATAAATACGCTTATTGGCATATAACTGATAAGAGTCCTTTTTTTAAGGGGCTCTTTTTTGTTTTGAAGCTTTTTGTTTAGAGGAGTTTTATAACAATTAGCTAAGTGTTTTTTGCGGCAATAGAACGCTCACTATTCTTTTAGTTTTCTATAGTTAGATGGATTCATATTCTTAACAGTTTTAAATTGTCTATTAAAATTGGAAATGTTCTTAAAACCGGATTTAAATGCAATTTCAGCGAGTGTTAAATCTGTTTTAGAAAAAATTAACCTACAGGAATGCTCTATTTTTAATTCGTTTAAAAACTTAAAATAACTCTTGTTTGTTCTTTTTTTAAAGTACTTACAAAAAGCATTCTTAGTTAAAACAGCAACTTCAGAAATATCATTTAAAGTAATGTCTTTTGTGTAATTCCTCATAGTATATTCAAAAATATCTCGCATTCTCTTGCCTTCTATTGCTGTGTATTTTTTCTCGTAAATAAAAGAAGATAAACTCTCAAAATTAGATTTAGTGATGCATTTTATCAGTTTTAAAAAAATGATAAAGCGATCTAATTTAGAACTACTCCTCAATTTTAAAAAATATTTTTTTATTTTTTTATGATTAGAAGTTACTCTAAAACCGTGTTTAGATTGCATAAAAAAATCATCAAAATTGCTCAATTCTTTTAGATTGAAAAAATCGTCACCAAAGGACTTTTTAGTAAAAAAAAATGTAATCATGTGCGATTTTTTATCCTTTTTAAAATCGCTTCTAAAAACATGAGGTACGTTGCTACCAATAATTAGTGCATCATTTTCTTTGAAATCGTTAATGGTATCACCAACAATTAAAGTACCAGAACCACTCTTTATAAAACAGATTTGTATCTCTTCATGCTGGTGCAATTTGTCATAAAAAGAAAACTCAATATCTTCTTGAAAAATAAGCGCATCATCTTTTTGTTTAGGTATTTGAAAAGGTAAAACTTTCATGTTTTAAAAATAAGCATAAAATATCCGGAATAAGTATTTTTTATATAAATATGGATAATAAAGTATTAATATTGGATAAAATAAGATTAACTAAAACCTCTCTTTTCCTATTAATTTTGGAACACAAATAAATATTTACGATTATGAGTATAGAATGGAAAGGGGTAATGCCAGCAGTAACTACACAATTTACGGCAAATGATATGCTAGATTTAGACATGTTTAAAGTAAATATTCAAGCACAATTAGATGCCGGAGTTCATGGAATTGTTTTGGGAGGAACCTTAGGAGAGGCGAGTACCTTGTCAGAGGAAGAAGGACGCAAACTAACGAGGGAAACCGTTGCTTTTGTAAACGGAAAAGTTCCTGTATTAATGAATATAGCAGAACAAACCACACAAGCAGCTATCAATTTAGCAAAAACAGCACAAGAAGATGGAGCAAAAGGTTTAATGATGTTGCCTCCAATGCGCTACAAGGCAAGTGATGCCGAAGTTGTAGCTTATTTTAAAGCGGTTGCAAAAAGCACTTCTTTACCAATTATGATTTATAACAATCCAATTGATTATAAATTAGAAGTAACTTTAGACATGTTTGCAGAATTATTAGAAACATGCCCAAATATTCAAGCAGTAAAAGAATCGACGAGAGACACCACAAATATTACAAGAATTAAAAACAGATTTGGCAATCGATTGGCAATAATGACAGGTGTAGATACATTGGCTTTAGAAAGTTTAGTTTTAGGAGCAGATGGCTGGGTTGCAGGTTTGGTAGATGCGTTTCCAGAGGAAACAGTTGCAATTTATACTCTGGTAAAAGCAGGTAGAATTGAAGAAGCTATTGCAATTTATAGATGGTTTATGCCTTTATTAGAGTTGGATATTGACCCAAAATTAGTTCAATATATTAAACTAGCTTGTGTACACACTAAAATTGGAAGTGAGTTTGTAAGAGCACCAAGATTGGTTTTAGAAGGTGAGGAAAGAGAAAGAATAAATAAAGTAATTACAGATGCTTTGGCGGTAAGACCCATATTACCAGCATATAAAAATATATAAATAATCGGGTGTTCTTGCTTAAAAAAACGCTTGCGCCTTTGAAAGTTGCTTTGTGCTAAAAAGCACTAGCTTTAATAATTCACCAATCTCAAAGACAAAATTGATTTGATGCATGGTGAAAAATAAATTTTAATTTAAAATAACAATCTTGCTTTTGTGCAAGGCTTAGCGCGTACAAATATGGTAACAGGAAAAAATTATATAGGAAATCAATTATCGGCAAAAGGAAACAAAACGTTTCAAACATTTAATCCAGTATTAAATAAAGAAAACAGTCCTGTTTTTACAGAGGCAACATCAGAAGAAATTGAGGAAGCTGTGCACTTGGCATCCGAAGCCTTTAAAGAGTTTGGTCAAATTTCTGGAGATAAAAAAGCAGCTTTCTTAGATGCAATTGCAGATGAGATTTTAGCTCTAGATGATTTGTTGGTTCAGATGTATTGCTCAGAAACTGGTTTGCCAGAAGGACGCGCAAAAGGAGAAAGAGGAAGAACAGTTGGACAATTAAGAAGTTTTGCTGTATTAGTAAAAGAAGGCTCTTGGGTAGCAGCAACAATAGATACAGGAGACGCAAATAGAGAACCACAGCCAAAACCAGATCTTAGGAAATTGAATGTTCCATTGGGACCGGTAGTTGTTTTCGGTGCAAGTAACTTTCCTTTAGCCTATTCTACAGCAGGTGGAGATACGGCTGCTGCCCTTGCAGCAGGTTGTCCTGTAATTGTAAAATCGCATCCAATGCACACAGGTACGGGAGAATTGGTCGCATCAGCAATTCACAAAGCAGCGCTAAAAACGAATATGCCAAATGGTGTTTTTTCAAACTTAAATTCTAGCGGTATAGAAGTCGGACAAATATTAGTTTCAACTGCTGGTGTAAAAGCAGTTGGTTTTACTGGAAGTATAAAAGGTGGAAGAGCTTTGTATGACTTGGCAGCAAAAAGAGAGGAACCTATTCCAGTTTTCGCAGAAATGGGAAGTATTAATCCAGTAATCTTATTACCAAAAGCATTAGAAAATCGAGCAGAAAGTATCGCAAAGACCTATGCCGGTTCTATTACTCTAGCAACTGGGCAATTTTGTACAAATCCCGGTTTAATTTTAGGTATAAAATCCGATGGTTTAACCTCTTTTATAGACACACTATCAAATGAGATTGTTACTGTGAATCCGACTGTAATGTTGCATCCAAATATTAAAGAAGGGTATTTGAAAAACAAAGAAAAAGTAGTTTCTCAAGGAGGTGTTTCTGTCACCGCAAATTATTCCGGAGTTTTACAAGACAATTGCGCAGAACAAGCAATTGTTTCCGTAAAAGGAGAAGATTTCTTAAAAAACACGATGTTACATTTAGAGGTTTTTGGACCGTTTTCTATGGTTGTTCAATGTGAAGATGAAAAACAATTAGCAGCTATTATTTCTAATTTAGAAGGACAGTTGACAGGAACAATTATAGCAGATAATACCGAGCTCGAAGCGCACGGAAATATTGTAGGTGCATTACAAAATAGAGTGGGACGAATTATTTTTAATGGTGTGCCTACAGGAGTAGAGGTTTGCGAGTCTATGGTGCATGGTGGTCCATATCCTGCTTCTACAGATAGCAGGTTTACAGCCGTTGGTGTTGGCTCAATAAAACGTTGGGTAAGACCATTTAGCTATCAAGATTGGCCTAATAGTTTGTTGCCAGATGCACTTAAAAATGAAAACCCTTTAGGTATTTATAGAACTGTTGATGGGAACAACTCTAAAGGAAAAATATAATTATGAAGTTTTGTAAAGAATTATTTTTGGGGATAAGCGTCTTATTTTTAGTTGCTTGCAATTCAGGGGGTCAGACGGATAACGCATCTAAAACTGAATTAGAAACGCTTATAAAATCTTATGAGGAAAGGGAGTCTTATGATAAAAAAGAATATCCTTTAGGTTTGTTCACAAGAGCGCATTACAAAGTAGAGGCAGCCTACGCAGAAAATCAAATGCAATATTTTGCGCGCATTAAAATGGATGAACTGTCTAAAACAGAACAAATTTCTGCAAAATTATTACAATTCGTTTTACAAGATCAAATAGATTTCTACAAATTTGAACGTTTTTTAAATCCTTTATTATCAGATTCAGGTTTTCATAGCAGTTTAAATTATCAAATAAGACCTATCTATAATGCTTTTGATGCTAAAGAATATTTACGAAAGTTAAATGCTTTGCCAAAATTTGTAAATCAACATTTTGTAAATTTAAGAGAAGGACTGGCAAAAGGCGTTTCGCAACCAAAAGTTATTTTTAAAGGATATGAGTCTACTTATAACGATCATATTGTAACTGATTTTGAAAAGAGTCCGTTTTATCAGCCTTTTAAAAAATTACCAAGTATTTTTTCTAAGAAATATAAAGATTCTATTTTATCGGCGGCAAAACAGACGATCGAGGATACTGTAATTCCACAATTTAAAAGAATCAAAATTTTCTTTGAAACAGAGTATTTACCAAAAACAAGAATAAGTTTAGGTATTTCTGAAACTCCAAACGGAGATGCATATTATCAAAACAGAATTAATTTTTACACTACAAGTAAGCAATATACTGCCGATGATATTCATCAAATTGGGTTAAAAGAGGTGGCAAGAATAAGAACAGAAATGAAAAAAATCATCGCTGATTTAAACTTTAAAGGAAGCTTTCCTGATTTTTTGAAATTTTTACGAACGGACAAACAGTTTTATGCAACATCACCAAAAGAACTGTTGATGATTGCCAGAGACATGGCAAAAAGAGCAGATGCTCAATTGCCAAAATTCTTTAAAACGTTGCCAAGAAAACCTTATGGAGTTGCGCCTGTTCCCGATGCAATTGCGCCAAAATATACGAGTGGTCGCTATGTTGGAACTTCAAAAAACAGCACAGAGCCTGGTTATTATTGGGTAAACACGTACGATTTACCAAGTAGAACCTTATACACATTGCCTTCATTAACCGTGCATGAATCGGTTCCTGGACATCATTTACAGGGCAGTTTGAACAATGAATTGGGGGATTCTATTCCGCAATTTAGGCGTGATTTATATTTATCAGCATATGGAGAGGGTTGGGGCTTATATTCAGAGTTTTTAGCCGATGAAATGGGAATGTACACAACGCCTTACGAACACTTTGGAAAATATACTTACGAAATGTGGCGTGCGTGCAGATTGGTTGTGGACACTGGAATTCACGCTAAAGGTTGGACACGAGCAGAGGTTGTGCAATATATGTCAGAAAATACAGCACTTTCTATTCATGAAATTAATACAGAAACAGATCGATATATTTCTTGGCCAGGGCAGGCGTTATCCTATAAAATAGGAGAATTAAAAATTCGAGAGTTGCGTAAAAAAGCTGAAAAAATATTAGGGAGTGAATTTAGTATTAGAGATTTTCACGAAGTTGTTTTAGAACAAGGGACGGTTACATTGGCAATTTTAGAACAAAGAATCAATAATTATATTCAAAAAGTGAAAGATGAGTAAGCATACTTTTGTTTGTATTGATGCGCATACCTGCGGAAACCCTGTACGATTGATAAAATCTGGTGGTCCAATTTTGGTTGGAAATACCATGAATGAAAAGCGCCTTCACTTTTTAAAAGAATTTGATTGGATTCGCAAAGGATTGATGTTTGAACCCAGAGGTCATGATATGATGAGTGGTAGTATTTTATATCCACCGCACGACCCAGAAAACGACTTTGCTATTTTATTTATAGAAACTTCTGGCTGTCTGCCAATGTGTGGTCATGGCACAATTGGCACCATAACTATTGGGATAGAGGAAGGTTTAATTTCGCCCAAAAAACGCGGTGAAATTAAAATGGAAACGCCTGCGGGTTTAGTTCATATAACCTATCAGCAAACCGATAAAAAAGTAGACTGGGTGAAAATAGTAAACGTAAAAAGTTATTTAGCAGCAGAAAATTTAACGATAGAGTGCCCTGAATTAGGAGCGCTTACATTCGATGTTTCTTATGGAGGAAATTTTTATGCAATTGTAGATCCTCAAGAAAATTTTTCTGGAATTCAAGATTATACAGCAGGTAAAATCGTACAATATTCTCAAACGATAAGAGAAAAAATAAATTTTAAATACCCCGATTTATGTATTCATCCAGAAAATGAAACCATTAGAGATGTTTCGCATGTATTATGGACAGGGATTCCGCTTGATGAAAATTCTGATGGAAGAAATGCTGTTTTTTACGGTGATAAAGCAATTGATAGAAGTCCTTGTGGTACAGGAACTTCTGCAAGATTAGCGCAATTGTATGCCAAAGGAAATTTAAAGGTGGGAGAAAATTTTGTAAACGAGAGTTTTATTGGTTCTAAGTTTACCGGTAAAGTTGAGGAGGAGACTACCTTAGATGGCAAACTTGCCATTGTATCAAGCATAAAGGGTTGGGCAAAAGTATATGGTTACAATACAATTATTATCGACGATGAAGATCCTTACGCACACGGTTTTCAAGTTATTTAATGCAGTGAACAAAAACGACTAAATCTAGAACTTTACGATTCTGTATAAAATTTAAAATGAATGTCAAAAGAAGTAGTAATTATTGGCGGAGGTATTATAGGTGTATGCACAGCGTATTACCTTCAAAAAGAAGGTTGTAAGGTAACCGTGATAGATCAAACTAACATGAAATCTGGGGCTTCCTATGTGAATGCAGGATATATTACACCGAGTCATTTTATTTCTTTAGCGGCTCCAGGTATGATTACAAAGGGCATCAAATGGATGTTTGATGCAACAAGTCCGTTTTATGTAAAACCAAGATTGGATTTAGAGTTTTTAAAATGGAGTTTGGCTTTTAAGAAATCGGCTACAAAAGCAAAAGTTGCAAAATCAATTCCGGCTATTTTAAATATTAATTTATTGGGAAGGGATTTGTATGAAGATTTAAAAAAGTCGAATGATTTTAACTTCCATTTTGAGAGAAAGGGATTGTTAATGTGTTATAAATCTGACAAAGTAGGCGAGGAAGAATGGGAAATTGGAAAAGTAGGAATTCAACAAGGCTTAAAAGTTGAAAACTTAACTGCCAAAGAAGTTTCAAAAATAGAAAGTAAGGCAAATTTAAATGTGAAAGGAGCTATTTATTATCATTCAGACGCACACATGACTCCCCATCTTTTTATGAAACAAATGATTGGTTATTTAGAGCAAAATGGGGTTGCTTTTTATAAAAATGAAACTGTAAAGGACTTCAACCTCTCTTCCGGGAAAATCACAGAAATTATTTCTGATAAAAGAAAAATAAAAGTAGATGAGGTTGTTTTAACAGCTGGAAGTTGGAGTTCTTTAATTGTAAAGAAGTTGGGAATTAAAATACCTATTCAGGCAGGTAAGGGATACAGTATTAATGTAGAAAGAGAAACAAATATTACAATTCCGGCAATTTTATGTGAAGCAAAAGTGGCGGTAACACCTATGCATGGTTTTACACGCTTTGCAGGAACGATGGAGATTGCTGGGATAAATCATGATATTAACCCGAAAAGAGTAGCGTCTATTGCAAAGGCAGCAAAAGAATATTATACTAATTTAGAAATTACGCCTAAAGAAACAGCAGCTGCAGTTTGCGGTTTAAGGCCTTGTTCACCAGACGGATTGCCGTATATTGGTAAGTCTTTTAAATGTAAAAACTTAACAATTGCCACGGGTCATGCAATGATGGGATGGAGTTTAGGACCAGCCACAGGAAAAATAGTTTCAGAAATAATTGCAGAGAAGAAAATATCTTTGGATATTTCTGCTTTTAATCCAGATAGAAAGTTTTAAACATATGAAGAATTTTGGAATTGGTGGTGCTACCGCAGAAAATGAACTAGAGGCAATGAATCCCTTAGAAAGTAATCTGAAACCAATACAGCAAGAAGAGTATAAGCAGCGAATTTATAAAGTTTGTCAGTTAATGAAAGCAGACGATATAAAAGCGATATATGTAAATGCAGGAACAAATTTATTGTATTTTACAGGAACACATTGGCCTTCAAGTGAGCGTCTTGTAGGGGCTATTATTTTACCAAATGAAGAGGTTCATTATATTGTACCAAACTTTGAGATAGGAACTATTCAGGATTTTTTAGAAATAGAAGGCACAATTCATAGCTGGGAAGAACATGAAAGTCCGTATCAATTAATTCTTAAAGTTTTAGCGGATAATGCGATTTTTGAAGGAGAAATCCAATTAGATGAAACAACCCCTTTTTCTATTGTAAACGGTTTAAATAAAGAAGTTCACTCTTTTTTAATAGCAGTTGCAGCGCCAATTATTTCTAAATGTAGAATGGTGAAATCCAACGCAGAAATTGCCATTATTCAACATGTGATGGATATTACAATGGTCGTTCAAAAAGCAACAGCAAGAATTTTAAGAGTCGGTATCTCTGCGAAAGAAGTAGAAAATTTCATTCACGAAGCGCACAAAAAAATGGGAGTTTCCTCGGGTTCTTATTTTTGTATTGTACTTTTCGGTGTAGATTCTTCTTTTCCCCATGGAGTAAAGAATCCGAAGAATTTAGCCATAAATGATATTGTTTTGGTAGATACGGGTTGTCAATTATATGATTATATTTCAGATATTACAAGAACCTACATTTTTGGAGAAGCAGATGAATTGCAACGTAAAATATGGAACATAGAAAAAGAAATCCAATTAGCAGTCTTTAATGCTTCCGTTTTAAATACTACTTGTGGAGCCATAGATGACGCCTCAAGAGTAGTTTTAGAAGCGAACAGCTTAGGACCAGATTACAAGTTACCAGGTTTACCGCATAGAACAGGGCACGGAATTGGATTAGACATTCATGAATATCCGTATATTGTTAGAGGAGATAACACAAAATTAGAAGTAGGAATGACTTTTAGTAATGAACCCATGATTTGTGTTCCAAATAAATTTGGCATTCGTTTAGAGGATCATATTTACATGGCAGCAGAGGGTCCAAAATGGTTTACAGAACTCGCCCACACCATCGAAAATCCTTTTAATTTATAAGATTTATTTTTTTTCATGTACCGTAATATTTGTATTTTTAGATTATGGATTTATTTTCTTCAGCAACTATAAAAAACCTGCTCCCTTTTGACGGAGTTACCAATTATCATGGCATTATTTTAGACCAAGAGCAGTGTGCTTTTTTTTATCAAAAATTGATGGATACAATTCAATTTAAAAATGATGAAGCAATTATTTTTGGCAAAAAGATTATTACCAAAAGGAAAGTTGCCTGGTATGGCAGTTCAGAGTTTTCATATACCTATTCTAAAATATCAAAAACTGCAGTCCTTTTCACAAAAGAATTGTTAGCACTAAAAGCAATCGTAGAGAAAGAGAGTGGAGAAACCTATAATTCGTGCTTATTGAACTTGTATCATTCCGGTGAAGAGGGTATGGGTTATCAT
>CAJXAS010000046.1 GCA_913050305.1 uncultured Polaribacter sp.
CTTAAAAAATGGTTACGCAAAAAAGCAAGCGATTACTATTCAGGAACTAAATAAATTAGAGATTGGAGATTATGTGACCCATATGGATCATGGAATTGGAAAATTTGGGGGTTTACAGAAAATTGATGTTCAAGGTAAAAAGCAAGAAGCAATTAAGCTTGTCTATGGAGAAAGAGATATTTTGTATGTAAGTATTCACTCGCTTCATAAGATTTCTAAATTCAACGGAAAAGACGGAAAAACTCCAAAAATTTACAAATTAGGTTCTGGTGCTTGGAAAAAAATTAAGCAAAAAACAAAAGCAAGAGTTAAGCATGTTGCATTTAACTTAATTCAATTATATGCAAAAAGAAAGCTTCAAAAAGGCTTTGCTTTTGGACCAGATACACACATTCAGCATGAACTAGAGGGAAGTTTTATATATGAAGATACACCAGATCAATTTAAATCTACACAGGATGTAAAAAATGATATGGAAAAAGAGCAACCTATGGATCGCTTGGTTTGTGGTGATGTTGGTTTTGGTAAAACAGAAGTTGCAATTAGAGCCGCTTTTAAAGCAGTAGATAATGGAAAACAAGTAGCTATTTTGGTCCCTACAACTATCTTGGCTTTTCAGCATTATAAAACATTTACAGAGCGTTTAAAAGATTTTCCTGTAAGGATAGATTATTTGAATAGGTTTAGAACTGCGAAGCAAAAAACAGAGGCTATTAGTGGCGTAAATGATGGGTCTGTAGACATTATTATTGGCACCCATCAGTTAACAAATAAACGTTTAGAATTTAAAAACCTAGGGCTTTTAATTATTGATGAAGAACAAAAATTTGGGGTTGCTGTTAAAGATAAATTAAAAACCTTAAAAGAAAATGTCGACACTCTAACCCTAACTGCTACTCCTATTCCTAGAACGTTGCAATTTAGCTTAATGGCGGCAAGAGATTTATCAATTATAAAAACACCACCACCAAACAGACACCCTATAGAAAGTAATGTAATTCGTTTTTCTGAGGAAACTATTAGAGATGCAATTTCTTATGAAATTTCACGCGGTGGGCAAGTTTTCTTTATTCATAATAGAATTGAAAACATTAAAGAGGTTGCTGGATTAATACAAAGATTAGTGCCCTACGCAAAAGTAGGGGTTGGTCACGGACAAATGGAAGGTAAAAAACTCGAGGGATTAATGCTCGGTTTTATGAATAACGATTTTGATGTTTTAGTTTCTACTACCATTGTAGAAAGTGGTTTAGATGTGCCAAATGCCAATACCATTTTCATTAACAATGCCAATAACTTCGGATTGTCTGACTTACATCAAATGCGGGGTAGAGTTGGTAGATCTAATAAGAAAGCATTCTGTTACTTTATTACGCCACCTTATCATATGATGACAGATGATGCCAGAAAACGTATTGAGGCATTGGTGTTGTTTTCTGACTTAGGAAGCGGAATTAATATTGCTATGAAAGATTTAGAAATTCGTGGTGCAGGAGATTTATTGGGTGGTGAACAAAGTGGATTTATAAATGATATTGGATTTGATACGTACCAAAAGATATTACAAGAAGCTATTGACGAATTAAAAGAAAACGAGTTTAAAGATTTATATCCAACAGATACTAACAAACCTAAAGAATTTGTAAAAGAAGTAACTATTGATACTGATTTTGAAATTCTATTTCCGGATGATTATATAAATTCTATTACAGAAAGATTGGCTTTATATAACAAATTAGGAACGCTCCAAAAAGAAGAGGAATTACTAGTTTTTGAAGCTGAAATTATTGATAGATTTGGAGAAATACCTACAGAAGTTTGCGATCTTTTAGATTCTGTGCGTATAAAATGGTTGGCAAAAGAACTGGGTCTAGAAAAAATCATTCTAAAACAAAAAAGAATGCTTGGTTATTTTGTTGCTAACCAACAAAGCGATTTCTACCAAACACAAGCTTTTTCTAAGATGTTACAGTATGTGAAAAACAATGGTAAAAGCTGTGTAATGAAAGAGAAAGAAACTAAAAACGGTTTGCGTTTATTAATTACTTTTATAAGAATTGATTCTGTAAAAACAGCACTACATATTCTGAATAAAATTTGATGGAAAACGCGCACTTAAAAAATATTTCTGGATTACTTTTAGCTACATTATTTATAAGTACTTCTGGCGTTTTAGGCAGGTATATTGCCATGCCTACAGAAGTAATTATTTGGTTTAGAGCCTCCATTGCTATGGTTCTTCTATATGTATATTGCAAATACAAAAAGATAGATTTAAGAATAAAATCTCCTAAAGATTATAAACCTTTTTTTATAAGCGGTCTACTAATGGCAGTGCATTGGGTTACTTATTTTTATGCCTTAAAACTATCAAATGTAGCTTTAGGTGTTTTATCTTTATATACCTTTCCCATTATTATAGCTTTATTAGAGCCGTTATTTTTAAAGGTAAAATTTGACCCAATATACATCCTATTAGGATTAATGGTTTTGACAGGTTTGTTTATTTTAACGCCAGAATTTAATATCGAAAGCACGCAAGTAAAAGGAATTCTTTTTGGGGTTTTTTCTGCATTTTGTTACGCAGTAAGAGTATTAATTTTAAAACAACATGTTGCAAAGTATAATGGTACAATGTTGATGTTTTATCAAACTGTAATTATTACAATTTTACTACTACCAACTTTGTTTTTTATGGACATATCCGGTTTAGAAAGTCAGTTTCCTTATCTTCTTTTATTGGCGTTTTTAACCACAGCAATTGGGCATAGTTTAATGCTGCATTCTTTGAAATTCTTTTCTGCATCTACCGCAAGTATCATCAGTAGTTTACAACCTATTTTCGGAATTATATTAGCCTTCTTTTTTCTTCAGGAAATACCTACAATGCGCACTTTTTGGGGAGGAAGTTTAATTCTATTAACCGTTGTTATTGAAAGTGTACGAAGTAGAAATAAATTTAAAGTATAAATACTATTAGAGAACAAGCTTATCACTTATTAAGCAGCCTGTTTCGGCTATCTTTCGGAAAAAAGCGAGTAGCGAAAGCAGGAAATAGCTTCTAAAAAATTAAAACAAATCTTTATTACTGATATCTAAGTAGTTCCGTTTTACAAACTCTAAAATAGTTTCTAAAACTTCGCCCATATTATCACAGTCTTTAAACTTTATATCACCAACATATTTAATAAGATGTTTTTTTAATAATTCTACATTCTCTGGAAATGAAATAGTATCTGCTTTCATGCATTTTATGAGACGTGTAGTTCTTCTTGGCGCAGTAATCATTCTTTTTGCCATAAAAGAGCGCTCTTCTATTTTATATTGGTTAATAGAATCATTTTGCAATTTTTTACCCACCATTTCTATCATCTTAAAGTTCTCTTTCATAAACTGTAAGTTGTATACTTTTAAGTTTCCTTCAAAAGATTGCTGATCGAAATCAATAGCCCTAATTTTATAAATAATTTGATCAAAATCATGCGTTGGTGTTACCACATAATTGTATGAACGCATATCTCCTAATAAACGCACTAAACAACGTTCTTTAAATTTTACAAACTCTTTAGCTATTTGAGATTTTTCTAATTCTGTACAGTTTGGTAAATTCTCTCTAATAAAGTCGTCTCCGGGTATTCCTGCAATATGCTCTTCTATTAAAGTATCTTTAAAAACTAAAAAATTCATATTATGAGGTGACAAAATATGCTCTAATTCTAAACCGTAAACACGAGAAGCATCTGCCTTTTTTACATAAAAATAGGTGAAATTATCATTTAAAATGTTTCTAATTTTTATTCTGAAAGGTTTAGAGTTTCCAAACGTACAGTAATCAATAGCATCTACATTTAAAAACGGAATATTGTCATCATTACCGTCTGAATGCAACTTTGTATAAATTTTCTTTAAATTTCTATCAATTTCTTCTCTATCAAATTGAGAAAAATAAGTTCTTACCCACAGCGTGTCTTCATCATTTTTATCGTAAACCGTAACAGACCCCTGAAAACGCAATAAATCGTCATAATAAAGCGAAATTTTTGTGTTTCTATTGTAGTTTTTTAAATAGGCATCTAACATTCCATTAATTGGAAATGTAGGCTTCTTTTTAGACATCAATTTTTTCCCTACCGCCATATTATCTATTGGTTTTTCTCAAAAATAGGCATATTATACCAATTCAAACATTTTTCCTGGCAAAGGTTTCGAGACACCTTTTAATTCCATCTGCAATAAAATTGCGGATAATTGGTAAATAGGAATGTTACATTCTAAAGAAATTACATCTAATAATTGCTTTCCTTTTTCATGCAGTAAATCATAAATTTTCTGTTCATTTTCATTCAACTCTAAAAATAATTGTTGCTGTATTATTTTTGGTTTTTCACTCAAATCCCAATTTAGCATTTTTACAATTTCATCTGCAGAGTTTAGCAAAAATGCTCTATTATTTTTAATAAGATTATTACAGCCTTTGCTATATATATCTGAAGTTCTACCGGGAACTGCAAATACATCTTTATCATAAGAATTCGCAATATCTGCAGTCACCAAAGAGCCACCTTTTACGGCAGATTCTATAATAATTGTAGCTTTAGAAATACCTGCAACGATTCTATTTCTTTTTAGGAAATTTTCCCTTAAAGGCACATCATCATGCCAGAACTCGGTTAGAAACCCACCATTTTCATTTACCTGATTAATATATTTTTTATGAACTTTCGGATAAATTTGCTCCAAACCATGGGCTAAAACAGCAACTGTTTGCAAATTATTTTTTATTGCAGCCTTGTGCGCGCATATATCTACACCATATGCAAAACCACTTATTATTAAAGGGTTGTATTGTGCCAAATCTGCTATTAATTTGTTACAAAAATCACGCCCGTAAGAGCTCATGTTTCTGGTGCCAACAATAGAAATAATTTTTTGGTTAGAAAAATCGATATTACCGTCTTTAAATAATAAAATAGGACTGTCAATACAATGCTGCAAATTGGTGGGGTAATCATCTTCTAAAAAATAAGAATACGAAACCGCATTTTCTTTTATATATTTCAACTCCCGGGACGCGCACCTTAGGCTTTCTTCATCAAAAAGATGCTTTAAAACATGATTTCCTATTCCGTTTATTTTTGATAAACTAGCTCTTTTTTCTTTAAAAATTTGAGAGACATCTCCCACGTTTACAATAAGTTTCTTCGCTAAAATATCTCCTACGGCCTTACATTTCTGCAATCTTAAGATAGCGAGCAATTTTTCTTCTTTCAATAGCTAACAATTTGAGAACCAATATATAAAAAATTTGTTAATAATTTTTACAGAAGCTTATCCAACTAGACCTCAAAAATTATATATTTGTTTATATGAATTTAGCTAACTACATAAACGACTTACTATATAGATACGATTGCGTAATAGTTCCTAATTTTGGAGGTTTTGTTACCCATAGAATTGGAGCTAAATTAAATTCAGATTCGCACACATTTTATCCGCCAACAAAACAAATTGCGTTTAATAGTCATCTAAAACATAATGATGGATTATTAACTAATTACGTCGCTTCTGCAGAGCAGATTTCTTTTGAAAAGGCCACTGCAGCAATATCTTTATCTGTATTAAATTGGCAAAATGAGTTAAAATCTAGCGCATTTCAATTAGATAATTTAGGAACTATTGTGTTGAATAAAAAACAACAAATTGTTTTTGAACCAACTAAAGAAATCAATTTTTTAACTACTTCTTTTGGCTTAGCGAATGTGCCAACATCTCTTATTAAAAGAAATGCTACACCAATAATACCTTTGGTTACTGAAGATATCTCTGAGGACAAAAAAGTAATTCCTTTATTTATAAAATACGCTGCTGCTGCTGCCATCTTATTAACATTAAGTTTTGCTGGATATAATGGTATTCAAGATAATAAGCAGAAAAAAATAGCAATTAATCAGCAGATTGCACTAGAGAAAAAGATACAAACGGCTACGTTTATTATTGCAAATCCGTTACCAACCTTAGAACTAAATGTGGTTAAAAAAGTTTCAAAACCATATCATGTTGTTGCCGGTTCTTTTCAATTTCCAGAAAATGCAGATAGAAAAGTAAAACAACTAATTGCTAAAGGATTCAATGCTCAAATTATTGGTCTTAATAAATGGGGATTAACCCAGGTTGCTTTTAATAGTTACGCAAACAGAAATGATGCAATTAACAGCTTATATAAAATTAAAAAAACCGTCTCAACAGATGCTTGGTTTTTGGTTAAAGCCATTCAATAGTTTACACTTTCTTTGTGTTTTTTAAATCATTTTTAAATGAGTGTTTATGTATCTTTGCATAAAATTTACTTCTAAATGGAAACAAAAACATCTAAAGAATCTTTAACAATTTTAACAGATTTAGTTTTACCAGGAGAAACTAATTATCTAGATAATCTTTTCGGTGGAGAATTATTAGCAAGAATGGATAGAGCTTGCAGCATCTCTGCACGAAGACACTCTCGAAGAATTGTAGTTACTGCTTCTGTTAACCATGTAGTCTTTTCTAAAGCAGTTCCCGTGGGCAGTGTTGTAACGTTAGAAGCAAAAGTTTCTAGAGCATTTAAATCTTCTATGGAAATTTATGTAGACGTTTGGATTGAAGATAGACAATCTGGTAAAAAAACAAAAGTAAATGAAGGTATTTACACTTTTGTTGCAGTAGATGAAACTGGAAAACCAGTTGAAATTCCCCAAATAATTCCAGAAACAGCTCTAGAAAAAGAACGTTTTAAAGGTGCCTTAAGGCGTAAACAGCTTAGTTTAGTTTTAGCAGGGAAATTAAAACCAAACGAAGCTACAGAATTAAAAGCTTTGTTTAATTCATAATTAAAACAATGGTCTATTCTATCTAATATTACGGCAGGTATTATTTTGTTTACAAACTATTCTTTGTAAATAGGAACCTCTATAACCATGTTAGAGAAAGATAGTGCGAATAACATTACTTGAGGAAATTTAGAATATTGGTGTATTTTTTATCACTTTAAGAACACCTGAAAAAAACTAAGCAACTTGCCAAATTCTATTATTCTTCAGAATAACATTATATAGGCTCCCAGACAAAAATAAACTACCTTTTTAAAATCCAAGAAGATGGATTTAGCTTTGTTGTATTTTTATACAGGGCAAAAATAAGTGTTGTTTTTCCTGAAACCTTATCTGTGAATATCTGACCGATCTTCTGACCTGTAATTATAGTATCTCCTTTTTTTACATAAAGTTTATCTAAATTATTATAGGACGTAATATAATTTCCGTGCTGAATTAAAACATTCTTTCTGCCCTCTGAAGTAACTAATATATTTAATATTTTTCCATTAAATATAGCAGCTGCACTTTTTCCTTTCTGAGTTACTAAATGCAAACCTGTACTATTAATTGTAATTCCTGGAAAAGTAGGATGCGGCTGTTTACCAAACCTTCTAGTAATTAAACCCTGGTCTAAAGGCCAAGGTAATTTTCCTTTATTTAATTCAAACTTAGCAGCTAAAGCTTTTGCTTCTGGACTTAAAACAAACTCATTTTTTTTTGTATTTTTTATTTTATTTTTAAGTTTTGCCAATGCAATTCTATTCGCTTTCTCAATCTCATCACGAATAATTTTGTCTATTTTTTTAGCAACCTTTCTCTCTGCTTTTATTTTATTTTGAATTTCTCTTTTGTATTTTCTTTCCTTCTTTTTAATTATAGAGATTAAATTCTCTTTATTGTTTTTATCTAACTCAATTTTTTCTTTTTGATATTTTTCCGCAAGAATTAGTGTATCTTTTGCTTGTTTTTGAAACAACAAAGAATCATTCATTTTTTTCACTAATCCAGTCTGAAAACCAATTTCCTCTCCTTGTCTTTTTCTAAAAGAAGTATATTGTTTCATATACTCTAGCCGCTTGTATGCCTGATAAAAATTGTCTGAAGATAACAAAAACATTATTCTACTTTGTTGAGATTTACTTTTGTAAGATTTAAAAATCATACTTGCATAATCTACTTTTAAAATAGCTAGTTCTTTTTCTAACTGAGCAATCTCTTTCTTGTTCTTTGTAATTTCCGAAGTCAATAACTTTGCTTCAGAATTAATAGTATTTATTAAACTTAATCTAATATCTATTTTCTGATTTAGGTCTTTTAAATCTTCCAGAACATTCTTCTCTTTTTTTTGTTCTTTAAACAACAACCTATTTACCTGAGCAATTTCTCTATTTAATTTTTTTCGCTGCTGTTCTAACTCTTTTTTCGTTTGACTAAAAGAAGAAAGACAACTAAAAAGGGCTATTACAAAGACTACGTAAAATGGAGATTTCATCACTACAGGTTCATGCGTTTATATCCGTTAGGAATTGTAAAAGAAGTGTTTATTTTTGTATTTAACTCAATAGATCTTAATATAAAATCTATTATTGTTAGTTTATTTTTTTGTTTTGCTTTGATATTTATTTGTTGTGGAATAATTTCATCATCTACCAATTTATAAGAAGTATACTTAATATCTAACCGCTGCTTTTTTAAAGTATTTATAATAGATTGCTCATTTAACTTAAAATGTCCCGGATGTATAGCAAAAAATGCATCAAATAAAGTTGCCTGTTTTTTAGGAGATAAAACGTAAGAGTTCTTCTCTAGTGCTATATTTTGCTTTTTATTTTTAATATCTAAAATTGCTTGTCCCAAAAACAAGTTTTGTAATTGTTGAAAATTAATCTTTATGCCTAACAATTTTTCTAACATAGAGAAATCACCTTCAAAATATTTTTTTTCTATAGGAGAATAAAAACGCACTCCCTCTGGTGTTATCTTCACTTTAAAAATATTAATAAATTTAGTTCCCTTCAACCAAATAACCTCATCCTTTTTAATTCTTAAGTAGACGGAAATACTTTGTTTTGTAATCCCATCGTTAAAATTAACTTTAAATTTAGCCGCAATCGTTTTCTTATTAAAATTTGCAGAAACATGTTTTCTTGCTACTTTTTTAGCAGACATTTCTTTGGCAATGATGCTATTATCTAATGCATATTTTTTTGTCTTACAAGCAGTAAAAACAAAAATAAAAATAAATAAGTATTTTAAATATCGCATACTAATTAACTAATTTTTTATACTTCTCCATATATCTTCTTTCTTCAACTTTATTATTTAAACCCTTATATGCCAAAGCCATTTCTTTATAAAAAAGTGCTTCCATAGCATCTTCTATTACAAAATCAATTCCATTTTGTAAAATCTCTAATGCTTTTTTGAATTCTCTGTTTACATTTAAGGTGCTTCCGTTTATTAAATATACAAAAGGTTGCGCAGGGAACAAAGCAATACCCTCTTTGCTATATTTTAAGAGTAATCTAGGTTTATCTTTGGTAGCTAATAAGATTTGTTTTAAAACTGTATACGTTTTTTCTGTTTCAAACCTTTTATAAATATCTTTTGAAACCTTCACTTTTTGTGTTTCAGAATAATTATTTTTTTCTAAACGTTCTTTTATTTTTTTAAGATCTAAAGATAATAAATTGTCTTCTTCTAAGGTTTTTATGAAACTTAAAGCTTTTATGTAATCTCTATTTTTCAAATAAAGCAATACTAAATTCTTGTTTTCTTTTGGATTTAAAACAATAATTTTTTGTTGAATTTTTATAGCTTCAAAAAAATTGTTTTCTTTTTCAAAAACTTTCACCAAATGCTTTTGCATCCAAATATTTTTAGAATCTTGAATAATTGCTCGGTTAATATATTCCTTTGCTAAAAGTGTATTATTTAAATATAAATAATTCTTAGAAAACTCAAAAAAAACCGATTTATTATTTGGTAGTATTTGATTACAGCTCTCTAAGTTTTCTATTGCCTTTTGATAATTTCCAATAGACTTCTGAGACAATGCATTAAAGAAAAACTGTTGAAATTTCAATTCCTTTTCTTCTGTAAAGTCTGTTGCAACAGAGAGACTGTCTTGTGTATAGCTTTTTTGAGAGATGAGAAAAAAAAGCAAAGAAAAAAGAGACCACTTTAAAAATTTTAAAGCAGTCTCTTTTCTGTTTTGCATGATTTTTACTCTAAAAATCATTAGGTTAATTCTGTATAATCTCCAATACTCACAGAAGTAAAACCACCATCATACTTTGCATGGTTTCCTATCATAGCATTGTCTAATTTTGTATTCGTAATTAGTACGTTTGTTTGTATTAAAGAATTTGTAATGGTCGCATTTTCTACAGTACTATTTTCTCCAATAGAAACATAAGGCCCTATTTTTGTGTTTTTCAAGACTACGTTCTTACCAATATAACAAGGTTGAATAATTTCTGAATTCTCTAATACAACGTCTTTAGAAACTAAATTATTTCCTGCTTTATGTTCAAAATCTAACACTTGCTTATTCGTATCTACCGTTGGGTCTTTTTTTCCACAATCCATCCAAGTACTCACCGTTCCTGGAATAAACTTAGCACCATCTCTCTTTAGGGTTTCTAAAACATTTGTTAATTGATATTCATTATTTTCTCTTAAATCATTATCAATTAAATATTGAATTTCGTCTCTTACCTTATCTCCATCTTTAAAATAATAGATTCCAATAATTGCCAAGTCTGA
>CAJXAS010000047.1 GCA_913050305.1 uncultured Polaribacter sp.
GCTTCGCATTTTACGTTTGGCAAGCATTACGTCTAAGTTTACAATGATGGCCATAACTATATAGTTAAATCGTTTTCTTGTTTAGTGTTTTTAGCTATTTTAAATATTTCACTTAAAACTAAAAAGAATAAGCCCAAACAAATAAGTACTAAATGTTGATTTAAACCAAATTCTAAGGAAACTTTTTGTTCAAAATATATTTTACCAATTATTGAAATTATCAGCGAAATAAAACCCGAAAACGTTAATAGGTTTCCTATTTTCTTAAAAGAACCAATTACTACCTCTTCAAAAACTCTTACCCGTACAAAATGGGTTACTACTTTTCTAAAAAAATACAAAGCCACAATAAGTAATAAATAATTTAAAGATGAAATAACAAATAATATTTTTGAAAAACTGCTATTTGGATTAATGTCTAAAGTATTTATTGTGATATTTAAATCACTTAAATCGATAAAAAATGTTGTGAAGGAAACCCCAATAATTATCAATACTACGGACATAGAAAATATCCAAAGTAAATCTACTATCGTTTTTAATATATTTATTTTTTTCATAATTTCTATTTTTATAGCCCTACAAATATATAAAAATTATTGTAAAACAATAATAAAATATTATTTATTGATAATAAATTTACTTTTTAAACAAAAAAAGACAGTGCTTTTTAGCACCGTCTTTCTATTTTTTGATATAACAATTAAGTTTTAATCTCTAGACATAAATATCGATAATACATACCAAAAAAGTAGCATCAAAGAAGCAAATAAACCTAAAGAAGCAGGTATGTAATCTTCCGTACCATATTTATTTACCAAGTTAGAGGTTTGGTATAAAATAGAGCCTCCAGCTAATACACACATACCAACAGAGAACCATAAACCTAAATTAAAACCAAATAAAGATCCGGCAACAATTAAGCCCATTGCAATAAAAAAGCCAACAGTTAAACCCGCCTTTAAGAATGAAAAATCTTTTTTAGTAACCATAACAACGGCAGAAATACCTGTAAATAATGCTAAAGTTACAATAGCTGCCTGTTCTACTAATTCGGCACTTTCTGTATAATAAATTGCTATGTATAAAAGAGGTACAAAGATAATGGCTTGTGCAAAAACATAGAGTGCATATGCCATATACTGTTTATTTTTATCTGCAGTTTTTAAAACGGTACTTTCGGCATAATTAGTAACAAACATAAAACCACCTAACATTACAAGCCATCGCCAACCTTGCGTCATAGACATCATAAAGTTTACAATGACATCGCTTTGTAGCAATAGGTATTCAAAAACAACAAATAATAAAACTCCACCAGCAACATGCTTGTAGGTCTTTTTATAAAATTCTACACGAACTTGATCTGTAGAGGTACTTAATAATATTTTGTTTTCTAAAGTGTTTTCCATATTTTTATTCAAATTAAGAGATTGTTTTTTTAAAAAAGAGAAATAGAAATTTAAACTTTCTTAATAACATTTGTTACAATGCCCCAGACCATAAAATCATTCTCTTTTGTAATGTTTATGATGGGGTAATTAGGGTTTTCCGGTTGCAACCAAACTTCGTTTTTTTCTACACGCAAGCGTTTTACAGTAAATTCTCCATCTAAAAAGCAAACGGCAATTTTATTATTTGTAGGAGCTAAACTCCTATCAATTACTAATAAATCATTATCATCTAAACCGGCACCAATCATAGACTGCCCTTTTACCTTTGCATAAAATGTGGTGTCTTTATTTTTAACCAATTCTTCATCTAGAGAGATTCTACTTTCACTAAAATCATCTACAGGAGAGGGAAATCCTGCAGATATACCTGTGTCAACAAATATTGCTCCGTTTCCAGAGGGTGGTTTTGGGGTATAAAAAGTAAGTGTTTTAGTAGTTTCCATTTGAATGCAAATTATAACTTTTCTTTAAATCTAGGTCTATTTTATTTTAAAATATTACGCTACATTTATTGCAGATCTTTCTGGTTTTTTCAAAAAAAGGGAACAACATATAGAAAACATTTTTTCTTTTTATTGGGGCAATTAAAACGCGATTAGAATTACAGTTAGGACAAGAGAAATTATTTCCGTTCTTGTCTTTTTGATAGCTTCTAATTTCATTATAAATCTCTAATGCCTTTTCAAAATCGTCTTTATGCACTAGTAATTTTACACCGCCAATTGCATTGCTTATTAAAGGATCTGAATCTATGGTTTTCTCATCCATTAACATCGTTTGCAAACCCTCTGAGTCTAATTTCGATTTTGTAATGTGAGCTTCTGTAGAATATTCGAAAACAGCTATAATTTTATAATTACTATTCATGTAAATAGGGTTTATGAATTAAAGATTTTATAAGAATCAATTGTTTAATGTTCACTTTTTTTTAGAGTTACTTTATGATAAGCATTTTTTAATTTTTGAATAACAGCTGCTATTTCCGCAGTATTTAAATGCCCAAACCCAAAACGAATAGCACAGGTGTTTTTATCCTGATAAAGGATGGTTTTGGGAAGAAATAAATTATTTTTTTCTGCTTCCCTAGCTAATTTTACTAATGATATTTTAGGATTAAATTGTAACCAAATTGTCAATCCTCCAGAAGGTGTTTTCCAATATGCAATATTTTTAAAGTGTTCGGTTAATAGTTCGCATAAACAATCAAGTCTTTGTTTATAGATGACTACATTTTTTTTCATCAGTCGATAAATTTCACCTTCAATAATTAATTCAGATAACATTTGTTCTTGTATAAAATCTCCTTGTTTGTCTAGCAATTGCAAATAATTTGTGGCTTCAGAAATTAGGTTTGCTGGCGCTACCACAAACCCTGTTTGAAAACTAGGAAATAAAGATTGTCCTAGTTTTCCTAAATAAATAACCATACCATTTGTACCTGCGCTTGCCATGGGTAACATTGCAGAACCTTCAAACTGAAAATCATAATCGTAATCATCTTCTATAATAGCAAAACCAAACTCTTTAGCAAGTTGCAGCAGCGCTAACCGACGCTCTGCGCTTAAGGTTACCGTTGTAGGGTAATCTCTTTGAGCGCAGATGTAAACGCATCTAATACTGTTTTTTACAAAATGTTTTTTAATATACTCAATATTTAAACCTTCCGCGTCCACAGGAATGGTTTTGATATTTGCACCTGCTTGTTGAAAAATCATATTAGAAGCATAATTACTCAAATTTCCTACGAGTACGACATCATTTTGTTTTATTAATAATTGAGACACAATGTATAAGCTCATTTCTGAACTTCGGGTGCTTAATAGATTATTTGGACTTATATGAAAACCTCTCGTTGCATTTAAATAGTTACAGAGCTGTGTTTGAAATAGAGAATAGGAATGTTCCTTTGGTTCGTTCCATTTCTTTATCAATGTTTTACGCTTCATAGCAGCGCTGTACCACCTTGTAAATTGATGTACCGGATGCAAACGTACATCTGGTTTTCCATCATTAATACTATATTTAGCATTTGTTAGTTGCACTGTAGATGCTAAATGAAAGGATTTTTGAAAAGGAAACCCTGTTGTTTTAGCGTAGGAGTAAGCTCCCTCTATTTTTTGTGATGATACCTTAATTTTTTTTGTTTTCCGACCGGGCTCTAAAATAAATGTGCCTTTATTTGGTATGACTTCTACCCAACCTTGGGATGCCAACTCTTCGTAAATAGCAACTGCAGTATTTCTATGTACTTTTAATAAGTGTCCTAACACACGGGTTCCTGGTAGTTTAGTACCTTTGGTTAGATACTTTCGCTGTATGGCATTTGCAATTTGTTGTGAAACTTGAATATACACAGGTTGAACCATTGCTTTATCAAAATCAATGAGTTGTTTTAGTACTATATTTACCGGACTATCAATCATTTCAAAACTGGACTAGTTTAGTCGTCCGGAAAGTTACGACTTTTGCACTGTATTTAAACTAAAATAACACTTAAAATGAACCAAAGTAAATTACTAATTATTGCACTTTTAATCTCGCATTTAAATATTTTTTCTCAAGAAAAAAAGGAAATACAGGCTCTAGATACTGTTTTAATAAAATCTACTAGAATAGATTTACCTTTTAAAGAGAATGCTAGAACCATACAAGTTATTTCTGCGGAATTTATTAAAAACAGTGCTGCTACAAACGTTGCAGATTTGTTACAGCAAGTTGCTGGAGTAGATATTAGGAGAAGAGGAACTGCCGGTAGCCAAGCAGATTTATATATTAGAGGCGGTGGTTTTGATCAAACATTATTGTTAATAGACGGTATTAAAATGGATGATGCACAAACAGGACATCATACAATGAATGCCGCTTTGCCAATTGAAGTTATCGAGAGAATAGAAATTATTAAAGGTCCGGCTGCAAGAGTTTTCGGACAAAATGCATTTACTGGCGCTATAAATATTGTAACAAAAAGTACATTACCAAACACTGCTTCTGTAAATATAGAAACAGGTTCTTTCGGACAATTAAATGGTTCTGTAACTGTTGGAAAAGAATTTGAAAATTCATCAATAATTGCACATGTTGGTATCTTAACTTCAGATGGATATAGACATAATTCTGATTATGAAAATAAAAACTATTTATTAAAAGGTGTTTTTAATAAGAAAGAACAACCTATCGAAGTAATCGCTACTTTTTTCGATAAAAAATTCGGAGCAAACGGATTCTATGCAAGTGCAACTGCAACAGAACAATATGAAGAAACACAGAGTAGTTTGTTAGGTGCTTCTACTACTTTTAGAACGGAGAAATTTAAAATTACTCCAAGAGTTTATTGGAAAAGAGGTCAAGATGAATATGTCTATATAAGAGATAACCCAAGTGTTTATAGAAACTTACATATTACGAATAAAGTAGGTGTAGAAACAAATGCTTCTTACACCTCAGATGCAGGTATTACTGGTTTTGGTGTAGATATTTCTAGAGTTTTTATAAGCAGTAATAATTTAGGAAAGAGAAATAGAACCATGGCAAATTTGTTTTTAGAACACCGTTTTAAAGCATTGAATGATAAGCTAGACATTACTCCAGGAATTGCTGTTACTTATTTTTCTGATTTTAAATTTCATGCATTTCCAGGGTTGGATATTGGTTTTAAATTGTCTGATAATTTAAAAGCATACGGTAATTTAGGTGTTACTTACAGAATACCTACGTATACAGATTTGTATTATAATGATAGAAGTACAATTGGAAATTCTAATTTAAAACCAGAAGAAGCCTTTGCTCAAGAAATTGGATTGAAGTTTAATTCTGGAAGATTTACATCTTCTGTGGCTATTTTTAATAGAGATGCTGATAATTTAATTGATTTTATTAGACCAGATGTAACATCAAAGTATGAAGCAACAAATATTGCAAAAGTAAATACCAAAGGTTTTGAGTTAAATACAGATTATCGTTTTAAATTAAATGAGTTTAATCAAACGTTGTCTTTTGGATATAATTATTTAAATGATGATATTTTAGATCAGAATAAAGACTTATCAAGGTATTCTTTAAATACCTTAAAGCATCAATTTATAACTCGTTTTGAGAGTAAACTATTTAAGAATGTAAGACAAAATATAATCTATAAACATGCAGAGCGCACAATTGGAACAAGTTATAATGTTTGGGATGCTTCTGTAATTGTAGCTGTTAATAAATTTAATTTTACGGTTACTGCAAATAATATATTTAATGCAGAATATATAGAGTCTGGTTTTGTACCAATGCCAACAAGTAGTCTTTTATTTGGTTTGCGCTATAATCTATAAAAGATATAATCTGAAGTAAAGAAATTTATTCTTTTATGATTAAGGATTTTTAAAGCTAATAAAAAGCCTCACAAATTTAATTTGTGAGGCTTTTTAATTTTTAAGGAAGTTGTTTTTTCTAAAAATAATCTTTTAAGTGTCTATATACATCATTCCCATTTGCAAAAAGTAACAAGGCAATCAGTAAAATAAAGCCAACAACTTGCGCATACTCTAAGAACTTATCTCCAGGCTTTCTTCCGGTAATCATTTCCCAAAGTGTAAAAACTACATGTCCACCGTCTAAAGCAGGTATTGGCAATAAGTTCATAAAACCTAACATGATAGATAAGAAGGCTGTAATCTCCCAGAAAGATTGTGCGCTCCATTCACTAGGGAAAATACTTCCAATAGAAATAAACCCACCCAAACCTTTATAAGCACCTGTGTTTGGATTAAAGATTTTCTTTAACTGCTTCATGTAATCTGTTAAGGTTTTTATAGACTTGTTCCAACCTGCAGGAATTGCTTCTAAGAAAGAATATTTAAAATCTGCTAAATCGTAATACCCTAATTTTTCTAAATCTTTAAGACTAGTTCCACTAAACACAACTCCTATATTTCCGTAATTAGAAACCTTTACAGGTATTTCTTTAGAGGTTGCACCTCTTTTTACCGTAATAGAAATATCTTGACCTTTAAACTCCGCTAATGCTTGTTTAGCCTCGTCATAATAAGAAATAGCATTTCCATTAATTGCTGTAACAATGTCTTTAGGTTGAATATCTGCGCCGCCATTTAAAGAATCTTTTTGAACATTTGCAATTACAAATGGGTATCTTACATTTAAAAAATTACCAGCACTTTTACCTCTATCCATTAACTGAGAAATAAAATCTTCTGGAATTTCTTGATCTAAAACGGCACCATTTCTTTCAATTTGATAGTTATTTCCGTTGATGAATTCTAGCGGTAAACTGCGAAATTTTTTCACTTTTTCACCATCAACACTTAAAATTTTATCACCTGTTTTTAAACCTAAGTTTTTAGCTAATGCATTGTCTGCCCAAATTCCGTCTTTTACATTTTCATTTGGTAAATACCGCTCACCATAAGACCACATTAGCATAATGTAGATAAAAATTCCTAAAACAAAGTTTACAAAAACACCACCTAACATAACAATTAGGCGCTGCCAAGCTGGTTTAGATCTAAATTCCCAAGGCTGCATTGGTTGCGCTAGCTGCTCGGTATCCATACTTTCGTCTATCATCCCAGAGATTTTCACATAACCTCCTAACGGAATCCAACCAATACCGTAAACAGTATCACCAACTTTTTTCTTTAAAATTGAGAACTTATAATCAAAAAATAAGTAGAATTTTTCTACCTTAATTTTAAATAATTTTGCGGGTATAAAATGCCCTAATTCGTGCAAAACAATTAGTAAGGATAAACTTAATATAAATTGAGATGCTTTTATTAATATTTCCATTCAGCGTTAATTCAGATTAAAAAAGATACAAATGTAAGGTTTTCAGCAGAGGTGTAAAAGAACTATTAAAGGTTGCTTTTTTAATTTAACAAATATTTTAGATAGCATTTGTTTTTGTTTGCTTTCCTAGGGTGTTTTTAAGTCGTATTTTTGTAAAATAAAATAAAACCATGGAGCTTAAATTCTTTAAAAAATCGATTCCAACATTTATTTTTTTAGCAGTTTTTTCTGTTGTTGTTATTCCTGTTTTTTATCAATTATTAAAAGTAGATGAAAAATTGAAAATTTACAACCCTGCAGATGTAAATCCACGTTTGGTAGATTTTTCTATGAAACACATTACCAAAGATCATACAATTGCAGATTTTGAATTGACCAATCAGAATGGTGAGAAAATCACGAACAAAAACTATAAAGACAAAATTTACGTTGCAGATTTCTTTTTTACGCGTTGCCAAACTATTTGCATAGCCATGGCATATAATATGAGTGAATTGCAAAATTTATATAAAAAGGATACGGAGATCATGTTTCTTTCTCATTCTGTAACACCCGAAATAGACAGTGTTACTGTTTTAAAAGAATATGCAGATAGAAAAGGGGTTATAGATGGTAAGTGGAATATAACTACCGGAGCTAAAACTCATATTTATGAGCTTGCTAGAAAAAGTTATTTTGCCGTTTTAGATGAAGGCAATGGAGACGAAAACGACTTTATACATACAGAACAATTTGTATTAGTTGACAAAGAAAAACGCATTAGAGGTTATTATGACGGCACAGAAAAAGAAGATATGGAAAAGTTAAAGAAAGATATTGTTTTGTTAAAGGAAGAATATGCCTCTCAATAAACTGTTTAGAATCATTCTAAATGGCTATATTTGCTCTCCAAATAAAAAACGTTGAATACAATAGCATCTTTACATATTGGAGAAATGGGGTATATTTCTGAAGAATCTCTAGACTCTATACCATTAAAATTATTAGAAATGGGTTGCTTGCCAGGCGCTGAGGTACAGTTGGTACAAATAGCTCCCTTAAAAGACCCTCTTTATATTTGTGTAAACGGAAGTCATTTGGCAATTAGAAAAGAAACAGCTTCAAAAATAAGAATTCTAAAAAGCGAATAATTCATGTCTAAGAAAGATATAAAAGTTGCTTTAATAGGAAATCCGAATACAGGGAAAACCTCACTTTTTAATCAACTTACAGGTTTAACTCAGAAAGTAGGAAATTATCCAGGAGTAACGGTAGATAAAAAACAAGGAACCTGTAAATTGTCTGCAACACAGAATGCAGTAATTACAGATTTACCAGGAACTTATAGTATAAACCCCACCTCTGTAGACGAAAGTATTGTTTTAAAAACCTTACTAAAAAAAGATATAAAAGAATCTCCGGATGTAATTTTAGTAGTTGCAGATGTAGAAAACTTAAAGCGAAATTTATTATTATTTTCTCAAATTAAAGACTTAGAAATTCCTACGGTTTTGGCCATAAATATGGTAGACCAAATGAACAGGAAAGGAATTTCAATAGACCTAACAGCATTAAAAGAAGAATTAAACACAGAAGTTGTTTTAATAAGTGCTAGAAAAAATCAAGGAATTGAAGCTGTAAAAGCTGCTATTATTAAGTGTCATGTTGCCGCAAAAGCAACACCAATGTGCGATAATAAGAAGATAGATCCTGCCTATTTTGAAGAGTTAAAAGCAATTAACCCAAATTACACATTGTATGAGTTGTGGTTAATGGTTACACAAAAGAATTTTCCAGAAGAAATTTCTAAACAAGAAAAAGAAAAACTACTGTCTTTTAACAAAGATGTTTCTAAATTAAAGAAATACCAACACAAAGAAACTATTTATCGCTACCAAGAGATCAATAAAATTTTAAAAAATACATATCTAGTAGACAAGAGCAAAGCGAAAGATTTAAGGGCTAAGTTAGACAAGGTTTTTACACATAGAATCTTTGGATATTTTATTTTCTTATTCGTTTTACTGTTAATTTTTCAATCTATTTTCGATTGGTCTTCTTTACCAATGGATTTAATTGATACCACTTTTGCAGAACTTTCAGACTTTGCAAGAAGTAGTTTACCAACAGGTGTTTTATCAGATTTAATTGTCGAGGGAATTATTCCGGGTATTGGTGGTGTTATTATTTTTATACCACAAATTGCTATTTTATTTTTGTTTATAGCTGTTTTAGAAGAAACGGGTTATATGAGTCGTGTTGTTTTTCTAATGGATAAAATTATGCGCCGTTTTGGAATGAATGGAAAATCTGTAATTCCATTAATTTCTGGAACAGCCTGCGCAATTCCTGCAATTATGGCAACAAGAACCATTTCTAGTTGGAAAGAACGTTTAATTACTATTTTAGTAGTTCCTTTTACAACATGTTCTGCAAGACTGCCTGTTTATGCAATTTTAATTTCATTGATTATACCAGACACAAAAATATTTGGATTTTATAATCTACAAGCTTTTACATTACTAATGTTGTATGCTTTAGGTTTCGGGACTGCAATTTTAGCAGCTTATATTCTACAGAAAACTTTGAAGACTAAAAGCAATCCTTTCTTTGTGGTAGAGATGCCTAATTATAAATTACCCTCTGTAAAAAATGTATTGTTTGATGTTTTAGAAAAAACTAAAGCTTTTGTTTTAGGCGCAGGTAAAATTATTTTAGCTTTGTCTGTAGTTTTATGGTTTTTAGCTTCTAACGGACCGGAATCTTACAAGAATGCTGAACAAAATACCATAGAAAAAGTAGCGAATAAAAACTTAGGAGCCGATGAATTGCAACAAAAAATTGCAGCGGTAAAATTAGAAAATTCTTATATTGGTATTATGGGTAAGTCCATAGAACCGGCCATAAGACCTTTGGGGTACGATTGGAAAATTGGAATAGCCTTAATTACATCTTTTGCAGCTAGAGAGGTGTTTGTAGGTACTTTAGCTACTATTTATAGTGTGGGTTCAGATGATGAAAACACTGCTACTATTAAAGAGAAAATGCGCTCAGAAATTCATCCAACAACGGGTAAAAAAATATTTAATTTCCCAGCAGGAATGTCTTTACTTGTTTTCTATGCATTTGCAATGCAATGTATGGCAACTTTAGCCATTGTAAAACGCGAAACCAAAACATGGAAATGGCCTTTAATTCAACTTTTTGGGATGACAGGCTTGGCCTATGTTTGTTCATTAATTGTTTTTCAAATTCTTAAATAATGCAAGAAATAGCCGTTTATGTATTGTTGATTTTAGCTTTGTTTTTCTTGGTAAAGAAATACATATTTCCATCTAATAAAAAAGGAAATTGCAATACAGGTTGCGATTGCCACTAAAAGTTAACAAAAAATT
>CAJXAS010000048.1 GCA_913050305.1 uncultured Polaribacter sp.
CTATAAAATCTCCCATATATTTTTTCTCAAAAAGATTTAATAACGTCGATTTTTGCCCTGTTGTGTAATTTTTACCTGCAGCTTGCCAATACAAATGATTATATGCATTTTTTAAAGAGGAATTACGATCAATAGAATCTCTATAACGCACATCTATTAAATTAATAAGTTCTGTAGAAGCGAATTCGATTTTACGATATTGTGCAGACTGAAATCCGCTTGCAGGAGTTAATGTATTTCTAAATTTTAAATATTGTTCTTTTTCCATGCCATCAGCCATGACAGAAAAGGAAGTAGACAGCATATCAAAGTATCTGCTAATTCTATTTAAATGCATTGTAAATTTATCTGCAGAAACTTCTGTGGTTTTAGCAACTTGATCAATTTCCCATAAAATCATTTTAAACAACAACTCATTCACTTGATGGTACATGATAAAAACCATTTCGTCTGGCTGTGTAGTTCTTGGTGTTTGTAAACCTAAAAGTGCATCTGTGTGAATATAATCCCAATAGGTAGTTGGGGTACTCCACAAAAGGCCCTCTAACATTACATCTACAGGGACACCTAGTTTGTCATATTTTTCCTCTATTGCTTTTAGTATTTCTTCTCTTTCCATTTTTATTTAAAGTTGAACTCATAACAAATAACCAATACTATTTTTTTAAAAAAATCAGGCTATTTCCTATAATGAGCTGTTAAATATATAAGTATAGAAAAAAGTATTAAAATTGAGCACACTATTATTTTAAGTGTCTGATTTCCGTTTGTTAATTTTTTAAATAACCGGATAAATACTTTTAATGGTTTATTCATTTTTATATATCAAAAGGAAAGTGAAATAATTTTTCCCTACTCTTTTGTATTAAAAATAAGATGCTATCTTTTTCAGGAAATAAAAAAAAACTACAGTGTTCCTCTTTTTGCTTGCTCTCTTTCAATAGATTCAAAAAGTGCTTTAAAGTTTCCTGCCCCAAAACCTCTTGCACCCATTCTTTGAATAACTTCAAAAAACAACGTTGGTCTATCTTCTATTGGTTTTGTGAAAATTTGTAATAAATAACCTTCTTCATCTGCATCGATCATAATACCTAAAGCCATTAACTTTTCTATATCTTCCCTTAATTCGTGGCTAAACTCTTGTAATCTACCAGGAACTGATTTATAATATGCTGCTGGTGGGGTAGATAAAAATTCTACTCCATTCGCTTTTAATTGAGAAACTGTTTTTATAATATCATCTGTTGCAACTGCTATATGTTGCACCCCTGCACCTTCATAAAAGTCTAAATATTCTTCAATTTGAGAACGTTTTGCAGCTTTTGCAGGCTCGTTTATTGGAAATTTGATTCTACCATTTCCATTAGACATTACTTTACTCATTAAAGCTGAATACTCTGTGTGAATTTGCTTGTCATCAAAAGATAAAAAGTTTTCAAACCCCATAACATCTTCATACCATTTTACCCAAACATCCATTTGATTCCAACCTACATTACCAACCATATGGTCTATGTATTTTAAACCTGCACTCGGCGGATTGTAAGCAGATTCCCATTTTTGAAAACCTGGCAAAAAGGCTCCTTTATAATTTTTACGCTCCACAAACATGTGCACTGTTTCTCCATATGTATAAATTCCAGCTCTTACCACTTCTCCATATTCGTCTGATTCAACGGTTGGTTTCATATAGGATTTAGCACCTCTAGAAGTGGTTTCCTCGTATGCCTTTCTTGCGTCTTCCACCCAAAGTGCTATCACTTTTACACCATCGCCGTGCTTTACAATATGTTCGTTTATTATAGATTTACTATTTAATGGAGTTGTAAGTACCAACTTGATTTTGTCTTGTGTTAATACATAACTCACAGAATCTTTAGAACCCGTTTCTAATCCTCGATATGCATAAGATTGAAAACCGAATGCTGTTTTATAGAAATGTGCTGCTTGTTTTGCATTACCTACATAAAACTCTACATAATCTGTTCCTAACAATGGAAGGAAATCTTGTGCACCTTCAAATATTTTTTCTAAACCGTAGTTTACTGATTTTATTTCTTTTGCCATCTTTAGATGATTTTTATTTTTTTAATATTGTTATTAAGTACGTTTAGCCCTGATTGCAGCCGTTCGAATAGCTGTCGATATTCTTAACCTTTTTCTTTTTCAAAAAAAGATATCGTGGAAAGCAGGAAATAGCTTCTTAATAATTATTTTACTCTAACCAAGATTTATAATATTCCTCATCAGCAATTTTCATAGCTTCTTCTGTAACCTGCAAGGGTTTAAAAGTGTCTACCATCACAGCCAATTCTTCAGTTTTCGTTTTTCCAATACTTTTTTCTGCAGTTCCGGGGTGCGGTCCATGCGGAATTCCTGATGGGTGCAAGGAGATATGCCCTTGATCGATATCATTTCTACTCATAAAATCCCCATCTACATAATATAAAACCTCATCTGAATCGATGTTACTATGACTGTATGGCGCAGGAATTGAATCTGGATGATAATCATACATACGTGGCACGAAACTGCAAATTACAAACGCATTGGTTTCAAAGGTTTGATGCACTGGTGGCGGTTGATGAATTCTGCCCGTTATTGGCTCAAAATCATGAATTGAAAATGCATACGGATAATTATAACCGTCATAGCCAACTACATCAAAAGGATGCGAAGCGTAGGTCATCTCTGTTATTTCGCCTTGTTTTTTTACTTTGATTAAGAAATCTCCTAATTCATAATTTGTTTCTAATTCATAAGGTCTTCGGATATCTCGCTCGCAAAAAGGAGAATGCTCTAGTAGTTGTCCGAAATAATTTCTATATCGTTTTGGCGTGTAGACTGGCGAATAGGACTCTACAATAAAAAGTCTATTATTCTCGTCATCAAAATCTAGTTTATAAATAATGCCGCGCGGAATTACTAGATAATCTCCATATTTAAAATCGATATTTCCAAGATGTGTTCTTAATTTCCCACTTCCTTTGTGAATAAAAATAACCTCATCTGCATCTGTGTTTTTATAGAAATAATCTGTAGTAGATTTTTTTGGCGCCGATAAAATGATATTACAATCTGAATTTGTTAAAACAATTTTTCTGCTTTCTAGATAATCGTCTTCTGGCGGCACTTGAAATCCGCGAAACCTATAAGATTGAATGTTATTGGCTTTTGCAATTATTGGTTTTACAGAATATTGTTTTCCAATTTTCTTAACCATTGTTGGTCTATATTCGTGATATGAATTGGTAGACATTCCGTCGAAACCAATAGTACCAAAAAGTTGTTCGTAATATAAACTCCCGTCTTTTTTACGAAATTGTGTGTGTCTTTTGGGTGGAATTTCCCCTAATTTGTGATAAAAAGGCATGTTTTTCTATTAAATGATTAAATAAATAAATGATTAAAAATTCATATATTTAATCATTCAGGATTGCGCTTCATTAAAAACTTTAAGTGTGATAATAAATCTAAATACATCTCAATCGATTTCGTTAATATAACAAAGGTAAGAAAAGTCTAAAGAAGATTAAGTTTATAAAAATTATTCAATCTTTTTAACAACTGCTTTTGGAGCCTCTTTTCTAGTGCCATCAAAACCATCTACACCTCCAACAGTTGTATACTTCATAACATACTTTTTATTAGGAAAAATACGTTTGTAAGCACTCTGACACATTAATGTTGCCTCATGAAAACCGCAAAGAATTAATTTTAATTTACCAGGATAGGTGTTTACATCTCCAATAGCATAAATTCCGGGTATGTTAGTTTGATAGTCTAAAGCATTGTTTACTTTAATGGCATTTTTCTCGATTTCTAGTCCCCAATCTCCAATAGGTCCTAGTTTTGGAGACAATCCAAAAAGCGGAATAAAATGATCTGTCTCAATCGTGAATTCTTCTCCTCCGTTTTGAATTACAGAAACACCTGTTACTTTATCTGCACCCACAATGCCTTTTACTTCCGCCGGTGTAATCATGATGATTTTTCCAGCATCCTTTAATTCTTGTACTTTGTCTACAGAGTCTAAAGCACCTCTAAATTCGTTTCTTCTATGAATTAAAGTTACAGAGGAAGCTACATCTGTTAAGAATATTGCCCAATCTAAAGCAGAGTCTCCACCACCAGAAATCACCACTTTTTTATCTCTGTAAAACTCTGGATCTCTAATAATGTATTCAACTCCTTTATCTTCAAAATCTGAAATATTAGGAATCGGTGGTTTTCTTGGTTCGAAAGAACCCAACCCACCAGCGATAGCAACAACTTTTGCATGATGTTTTGTACCTTTATTTGTAGTAACAACAAAGGTTTCATCTTCTTGTTTTTCTATCGTTTCTGCACGTTCTCCTAAAGTAAAACCAGGTTCAAATTGTTTAATTTGCTCTAGCAACTTATCTGTTAAGTCTCCTGCTAAAATCTCTGGATATGCAGGAATATCATAAATAGGTTTTTTAGGATAAATTTCTGAACATTGACCACCAGCTTGTGGCAATGCATCTATTAAATGACAACGTAATTTTAATAATCCTGCTTCAAAAACGGTAAACAAACCTGTAGGCCCTGCACCAATAATTAAGATATCTGTTGTAATCATTTTCTTTATTTTTCGTTAGTACGAGGAACGAAGTAGGCTCTTTCTTTCATGAGATTACTTCGTTCCTCGCAATGACGTATTTTATCATTTTAAAAAAAATCTAATTTTAAAATCAGATTTTAAGCTACATTTATTACCTCTACTATTTGTGGTGCATACTTTTTAATAGTTGCTTCCACACCGTTTTTTAACGTCATTTGATTTACAGAACAACCAATACACGCGCCTTCTAATTGTACTTTTACAATTTCATCTTCTATTGATAAAAGCTTAATATTCCCACCATCACTCATTAAAAACGGGCGAATTTCTTCTAACGCTTTTTCTACATTGTCTAAGGTTTCTTGTGCTGTCATAATTTATTTTTTTACAGAACTACACCCACTCATTGTTGTAATTCTAACAATTTCTGTTGGAGGTAAATTTTGGTTTCTTTTTAATAACTCTGCTACCATCTCTTTTGTAATCTCATTAAAAGATTTTTCTAAAACAGTACCATTTTGCATTGCTACAGGGCGTCCAACATCTCCAGACTCTCGAATACTCTGCACTAAGGGAATTTCACCTAAAAACTTTGTTTTTATATCTTCTGCTAGATTCTTTGCGCCGTCTTTCCCAAAAATATAATATTTATTATCCGGTAACTCCTCTGGTGTAAAATACGCCATGTTTTCTATGATACCTAGAACAGGAACGTTAATGTTTTCTTGTTGAAACATAGCAACTCCTTTTTTAGCATCTGCCAATGCAATATTTTGAGGTGTACTTACTATCACTGCGCCACTAATAGGTAGTGCTTGCACAATAGATAAGTGCACATCTCCTGTTCCTGGAGGTAAATCAATTAATAAAAAATCTAATTCTCCCCAGTCTGCATCAAAAATTAATTGATTTAAAGCCTTTGAAGCCATTGGCCCTCGCCAAATTACTGCTTGACCTGGATCTGTGAAAAACCCTAAAGATAATAATTTCACACCATAACTCTCTACAGGTTTCATTTTAGAACGACCTTCTATATTTACAGAAAGTGGTTTTGCTTTCTCAACATCAAACATAATATGTTGTGATGGACCGTAAACGTCTGCATCTAAAACACCTACATTAAAACCCATTTTCGCTAAAGAAATTGCAGTATTTGCTGTAATAGTGGATTTACCAACACCCCCTTTACCAGAGGCAATTGCAATGATATTTTTTATATTTGGAATTTCTTTACCACGAATTTTATTTGGGTTTTCTTTAACTGCAGGCTTTTCTACTTTTAAATTAATTTTCACCTGAATAGCATCTGAAACATTGGCTTTAATTACTTTCGTAATCTCAGCTTCAGTTTTCTTTTTTGCTTGCAAAGTAGGGTTACTAATGATAACATCTACTTCTACCTCGTTACCAAAAACAACGATATTTGTTATATTTTTATTTTCCACCAAACTTTTCCCTTCGCCAGGAGCAGTAATAGTATCTAATGCTTTGTATATGTCTTCTTTTTTAAAACTCACGTCTTATTTTTATTTAATCTTAATTGCAAAGGTACGGCTTACTCTTTAAAAAATAAAGCTTGTAGATTGCGATTATTTATGATTTAATAGAGGTCTATTATAGGCGCTATTTTTACCAATCTCTCAAGTATAAAGATTACAAATCCATAGGGTTCCAAAAGACTTTCTCAAAATCTTGAATTTGATTTTCTACAACAACAATACCTTCATTTTCTAGTAATTGTTGCATTAAATTTGTGCCATTAAAATGATGCTTTCCTGTAAGTAATCCTTTTCTATTTACAACTCTGTGTGCAGGAACCTCTTCTGTTTGATTGTGTGAATTATTCATTGCCCAGCCAACCATTCTAGCAGAGCGCGCCGCTCCTAAATAAGCCGCTATTGCACCATAACTAGTTACTCTGCCAAAAGGAACTAATCTAGCTGTTTTATAAACTTTATCATAAAAGTTGTCGGATTTTTTCACAGGATGAAGATACTAATTTTTGCAGAAACTAGAACTTCAATCGAAATTGAATATACGTAATAGGTTTGTTAACTTCTAAATACTGGTTTTCGTAAAAAGTCTGTGTTTCTGTTACTTCTTTTGGCGCACCTTCATTTTTGTAAACCGTATGGTTTGCATATAAAACTTCGTGACCTGCACCATGCAATAAACCTAAAGTATAACCGTGCATAAATTCACTATCGGTTTTTAGATTCATAATTCCTTCTTCGTTTAAAATATGGTGGTATTTTTTCAGAAAAGAAGTATTCGTCATTCTGTGCTTTGTGCGTTGGTATTTTATTTGTGGATCTGGAAAAGTTATCCAAATTTCAGAAACTTCATTTTCTGCGAAAATAAAATCTACTAATTCTATCTGCGTTCTTACAAAAGCAACATTTGGTAAGTTTTCTTCAACTGCCGTTTTTGCTCCGCGCCAAAAACGTGCACCTTTAATATCAATACCTATATAGTTTTTGTTTGGGTTTTTTCTTGCTAATGCAATGGTGTACTCACCTTTACCGCAACCTAGCTCTACAACAATAGGATTGTTGTTTTCAAAAAAAGAGTGCCACTTACCTTTGTGAGTAAAGTTAGTTACTACTTCTTCCCTTGTTGGCTGAATGACATTTTTAAACGCTTCATTTTCTTTGAAACGTTTTAGTTTGTTTTTGCTTCCCAATTTCTAAAAATTAAGATCTATCTTCTGTTCCTTCTTTTACAAAACGACGCGATTCGTTCATCCAATATCTAAATAGAAATAATAAAACGATTAAAAAAAACCAGTTTACTGCGTTAGAAATCCACCATCCAAAATCTTGAGTAGCCACGCTTGTGCGCAACCAATTAAAAGGAAGGAATAAAAGATCTGTAAATAAACTACCAATCCATCTAAAAATATTGCCTGCTATCATAACTTAATTATCTTTACGTTGCAAAAATAACAAAAGAAACAATGCTAGCCAATTTTTTAGGGAAATCTAAGCCAATCAATTTCATAATTCTTTTAAGTCTATTTATTGGCGTATTTATTAGTAACTCTTTTTCCCTTTTTAGTAATACAGATTTTGAACTCTCTTTACTATTTAAAAGCACCTGTTTTTTGGGGTTAAATTTAGTAATTTTCTTCTTTTACAACTTTGTAGTTACTAAGAACAATTTAACGTTAGATAATTTTTACGCATTCTTTACTTTTACTATTTTACTTAGTTATTTCACAGCAATTACACACAGTGCTAAAACACTGATTATATTGTTATTATACCTGATATTTATAAGGAAAATATATAGTTTAAAATCTAAAAAGAACACCTTACAAAAACTCTTTGACAGTGGTTTTTGGTTAAGTATTCTTTTTATTATCGAGCCTTTTACTGCTGTTTTTAGTATCTTAATCTATGCTGGAATTTTCTTACACCAAAAATCAGTAAGCAATACTTTAATTGCGCCTTTAGTTGGATTTTTAATACCATTAATTATTTATTTCACCTACTGCTTTTGGTTTGATAAATTATATGTTTTTATTAATCTTTTTTATTTTGACACCTTTTCTAGTTTTATTTTCAAACCAGAAAACACCTATTATTGGATTATAGCATTTATTCTTGCACTTTCTGTAATGGCTATATTTTTAAAATCTCCAAAAGCATTTTCCGTAAAAAATTCATTTAGAAAAAGCTGGATTCTCTTGATAATAAACTTGCTAGTTGCTTTGACTTTTGCTTTATTAGTTCCGAATAAAAACAATACAGAATTATTGTTTTTATTATTTCCGGCAGCAATTATTATTGCAAATGGCTTCGAAAGTATAGGTAGCAACTTCATAAAAAACATACTATTTGTATTGCTTTTAGCTAGTGCAATTATTTTACCTTTTATGCTATAGCTTCGTTCCAAAAGACAAATCTCCAGCATCGCCAAGGCCAGGAATAATATATCCTTTTTCGTTTAAATCGTTGTCTATTGCAGCAATCCATAAATGGGTGTTTTCTGGAAAATGTGCTTTAATGAAATCGATACCTTCCCTAGAAGCAATTACGGCAACAATATGCAATTCTTTTGGCGCACCATTCTTTATTATTGCTTCATAGACGGCAACCAAACTTTGTCCGGTAGCGAGCATTGGGTCTGCCAGTAATAATGTTTTATGCTCTATTTTGGGTGCTGCAAAATATTCTACAACAATTTCGAATGTTGCATCATTATTAGGGTGGTGTCTGTAAGCAGAAATAAAGGCGTTTTCTGCATCATCAAAATAATTTAATAAGCCTTGATGTAAAGGCAACCCAGCTCTTAAAACTGAACATAATACAATGTTATTAGTAGTTTTGTTTATCTTTTTTATTCCTAAAGGTGTTACAACATCTTTAGAAGTATAGCTTAAGTTTTTACTTAATTCGTATCCTAAAACCTCACCAATTCTCTCAATGTTTCTTCTAAAACGTAAAGAATCTTTTTGAATGGTAACGTCTCTAATTTCCGCTATAAATTTATTTAAAATAGAATTATTTTCTGAAATGTGGTGTATTTGCATTTTGTGAAGATAAGTAAACAAATTTATTAAAAACATTTGAAATTTATTCTCAACTTTGTGCGTTAATTTTAAGAGGTACATTATCTAATGAATCAAAGAACATTTGCATTAATTGCAGTTTCAATAGCTACATTAATTTACGGAATAACGTACACAATTGCTAAAGACGTAATGCCTAATTATATAAAACCTTATGGCTTTATATTGCTGCGCGTTTCTAGTGCAACTTTAATTTTTTGGACTGTAGGTTTATTTACAAAGCAACAAAGCATAGAAAAATCTGATTACAAAAAAATCTTGATTGCATCCTTTTTTGGAATTACATTAAACATGCTTGCCTTTTTCAAAGGATTAAGTTTAACAAGCCCTATTAGTGCCTCTGTAATGATGGTAACTTCGCCAATAATGGTCTTAATTTTTTCTAGCATTTTAATCAGAAAACCAATTGGAAAACAACGTATTTTAGGTGTATTTATTGGTTTAGTAGGTGCCCTTTTTTTAATTACATTGGGTAATTCTTCTACCGGAAACTCCACAAACAGTGCATTCGGAAATTTTTTAGTGTTTTTAAATGCTGCCTCTTATGGTTTGTATTTGGTATTGGCTAAAGATTTAGTTAAAAAATACAATCCCATTGTATTTATAAAATGGTTGTATTTATTCGGTTTAATTTTTGTAATACCTTTTGGTTATACTGAGTTAACGGCTGTTATTTGGGAAGAAATTCCTACAAATATCTATTGGAATATTAGTTTTGTATTGCTCTTTACTACCTGCATTACCTATCTTTTTAATTTATATGGTTTGTCAAAATTAAAACCAACTACGGTAAGTGTTTTTATTTATTTACAGCCTGTAATCGCTACCATTTATGCATTAGTTGTAGGCAGCGATTCTTTAAATTTCGTAAAGCTTTGCGCTACCTTATTAATCTTTCTTGGTGTTTATTTAGTAACCAAACAAGTAGAAAAATCTACCAAATAAAACTATCTTTACAACTTATTAAAAATGACGATTTTATGATTCAATCTATGACGGGTTATGGAAAAGCAGTTTTACAATTGCCTACCAAAAAAGTAACTATAGAAATTAAATCTTTAAACAGTAAAAATTTAGATTTAAATGTTAGAATTCCTTCTTATTACAAAGAAAAGGAATTGGCTGTTCGTAAAAAATTAGCAAGCGCTTTAGTACGTGGAAAAATAGATTTTTCTATTTATGTAGAAATGACTTCAGACGAAACCTCTA
>CAJXAS010000049.1 GCA_913050305.1 uncultured Polaribacter sp.
TTGGTACTATGAGCGCGCCAACTAAAACTGTTACTGTTAGGCCATACTATATGGACATAACAGAGGTAACTAATAATGAATATAAATCTTTTGTGCATTGGGTTCGAGATTCTATTGTTAGAACAAGATTAGGGTATCAAGCTGAATTTGCAGCAATGGGTGCAACTCCTGGAGTAAATGGAGCAATACCAACTGGTGGTATTCAAGATTACAAGTTTAAAGATACTTTAGAAAATGCAACTCCTTATCAAAAATACATGTATGATAACTACTACAGTCTAGATACTATACAGCCTTTAGACTGGAGTGAAGAATTGATTTGGGATCAACAAGATTATCCCGATGTTGATTATGTAGAGGTTATGGATTCTTTGTATACTAGCAGAGAAGAAGCTGTAGACGGAATAGTATCATTCAATACAAAATTCTTAAAATATAGATATTCTTGGTTTGATAGAGATAACGCTGCAAGGAAAGGTGGTAATAGAAAAGATTTTGTTCAAACAGAAGTGTTAAATATCTACCCAGATACCACAGTATGGGTAAAAGATTTTAATTATTCATACAATGATCCAATGCATCAAGATTATTTTTATCATCAATCTTATGGAGATTACCCCGTAGTAGGTGTCACCTGGGAACAAGCAAATGCTTTTTGTCATTGGAGAACAAAAAGGAAAAATGATTATTTAAAAGGAAGAAAAAACGTAACGCAAGTGCCAGATTTTAGGTTGCCAACAGAGGCAGAATGGGAATATGCTGCAAGGGGAGGTTTAGAATTTGCAACATATCCTTGGGGAACAGGAAGTACAACAAGTGATAGAGGTTGTTTTTTAGCAAACTTTAAACCTGTTAGAGGTAATTATTCAGCAGATGGTGCTTTGTATACATTGGAAGCAAAATCTTTTAACGCAAATGATTATGGCTTGTATAACATGGCCGGGAACGTTTCTGAATGGACAAATACTGCCTATAACCTGTCGTCTTACAGTATGGCTTCTACAATGAATCCAAATGTAGAAGATAGAAAGAATAAAAGAAAAATCATTCGTGGTGGTTCTTGGAAAGATGTTGCATACTTTTTAGAAGTAAGTTCTAGAGATTATGAATATTCAGACACTGCCAGAAGTTATATTGGTTTTAGAACCGTGCAAAACTTTATAGGAACAACTAATAATTAATAAGTATAAAATAAATAAAAGATAGATTATGGCACAGACAAGAGCATATAAAAAAGCAATGAATTTCGTATACGGAATGGGAGCAGCAGTAGTAATTATTGGAGCTTTGTTTAAAATTCAACATTTTTCTTTCGGTTTTTTAACTGGTGGTTTAATGCTATCTATAGGTTTAGGAGTCGAAGCCATAATTTTTGCAATATCTGCCTTTGACACGCCAGAAGACGAATTAGATTGGGCTAGAGTATATCCAGAATTATCAGAAGAAGGTTTGTTTGCAGAAGAAGGCCAAAAGAACGTAGGTGCAGATGGCATGTTGTCTCAAAAATTAGATAATCTATTACAAGAGGCAAAAATAGATGTTAGTTTAATGGAAAGCTTAGGAACTAGTATGCAAAATTTTCATAGTGCAGCAGAAGGTTTGTCTGCGGCATCAGGCTCTGTAGCTTCTACGAATAAATATAACGAAGAAGTTTCCAAAGCTGCTTTACAAATGGAGTCTTTGAACAGTTTATATAAAGTACAAGTAGAGAATTCTAGCAAGCAAGCAGAATTAAATAATGAAGTTGTGGAGAATACAGAAAAGTTAAAAGAGCAAATGGAGGCATTGGCAAACAACTTATCATCTTTAAACGGAGTTTATGGAGGAATGCTCTCTGCAATGTCTAAATAATAATTAGTTAAACATATATGAACAACTTAAAAACTAATTAGAATGGCTGGAGGAAAAATGTCTGCAAGACAAAAGATGATTAACTTAATGTATCTTGTTTTTATTGCAATGTTAGCAATGAATATGAGTAAGGAAGTTTTATCCGCTTTTGGTTTTATGAATGAAAAATTGACTGAAAATAATATTTCAACTACTGAGAAAAATAAACAAGCATATGCTAATTTAGCTACAAAAGCAGATGAGCAATCAGCTAAATTTAATGATTTAAATGAGCAGGCTATAAAAATTAAAACCTATTCGTTAGATTTTTATACTTACTTAGAGGAACTAAAAGATAAAATGACCGCAAACATAGAAGATAGCCAAGACTATGAATCTATGGATCAAACTACTTTTTTAGATGAGTATTTCTTTAAAGGAGATAAATTTACGGATGAAGGTAAACAGTTTTTAGCCCGAATTAATGGTTTCAGAACAGATGTAACAAATGTTCTTGGAGAAAATAAACAGTTTGCCAACATATTGGTAAAAAGATTTTCTACAAATACGGTTACAAATAGAGATGGGAAAAAAATTAAATGGTTAGATTATAGATTCAAAGGATTTCCTTTAGTAGCTTCTTTGACCAATCTAACGCAGATGCAAGCAGATATTAAAAATACAGAAGCAGATATTATCTCAAATTTATTAGGAGGACAATTAGAGTCTGAAGTATCTATGACTAACTACAACGGAATTGTAAACTTAAAGAAAAATGCTTTTTACCCAGGAGACAAGGTTGAAGGGACTGTTGTTTTAGGGAGATATGATCCAAGTTTAAGACCCAGTAGAGTTGTTTTAAATGGTAAGCCTTATGATAATTTTGAAAATGGTGCTGTAAATCTTGATTTAAGAGCTGGTAGTGTTGGAGATAGAAAAATTGAAGGGACAATTTTCTTTATGGAAAATGAAGTAGAGGTCCCAGTTCCTTTTGAAAGTTCTTATTCTGTTATTTCAAAACCTAATTCTGCAGTGGTATCTGCAGATAAAATGAATGTTGTTTACAGAGGACTTCAAAATCCATTAACGATATCGATACCTGGAGTTCCTGCAAATTTAGTAAGAGCTAGCGCCCCAGGTTTAAGACAAGTTAAAGGTAGTAGCTATATGATAAGCCCAAAGGCTGGTGATGAGGTAACTATTAGCGTAACAGGTAAATTGCCTGATGGGAAGCCAATAAAAACACCAAAAACATTTAGAGTAAAAGATATTCCTGCAGCGATGGGATCTGTAAGAGGCCAATATGGTACGGTGAGAATGCCGAAGTCTGGTTTGGTAAATACACCAGTAGGTGCTGGGTTGCCAGATTTTTTATTCGACTTAGACCTACAGGTGACAAGCTTTAAGGTGAAAGTCCCAGGACAATTAGCTATTATAGTAAAAGGTACCAAATTTAATGCTGCTGCAAAAAAGGCACTATCTAAAGCAAGAAGAGGGGATATGATTAATATTTTTGATATTAAAGCAGAAATAAAGAATAACTCTTATAAACTAAAAAAGGTTTTACCAGTTAATATAGAGTTAACAAACTAGAAAATAAACATAGTTATGATTAAAAATTGTGTAATACTATTTTTTGCGATACTAAGTTCAGGTTTGGTAAATGCGCAAGTAAATTTACTAAATTCAAAAACAGTAGATCAGATTGGTGTAAAGAGCATTGAACAATTGGCAGCAGATAATGATGCGCCAATTCCATATGGATATGTAGATGATAGGGATATTTTATGGTCTAAAGTGGTTTGGGAATTTATAGATTTAAATCAAAAGATAAATTTACCCTACTATTTTCCAATAGATACAACAAACCTTTCGTCAGATAGAAGATCTTTGTTTCACACTATTTTAAAAGGAATTAAGCAGGGTAAAATTAAAGAAGCATATTCAGATTCTTTTTTTACATCTAAGATAACACAAGAAGAAATAGCCCAACGTTTGGTAAATGTTCGTGAAGAAAACGGATATACAGATACTTTTAGAATTCAAACACAGGATGTTGCAGGATATATGATTAAAGGTATGTGGTATTTTGATAAACGTCAAGGAGAGTTAAAGTATCGTTTATTAGCGCTAGCGCCAATGGGTAAAGATGTGCAAACTTTGGGTGTTCAAGATATCGAAGATGAGGAATTGTATGAGTTATTTTGGGTTTTCTTTCCATCTATAAGAGATGTTTTACACGATGCCAAGGTTTTTAACCCTAAAAATGCAGCGCAACCAATTTCTTTTGACCATTTATTAAATGCTAGAAGGTTTAGCTCCACGATTGTTAGAGAAGAGAATGTTTATGGCAATAGGGCTATAGAAGATTATGTTCGTGGTAATTCTTTATTTCAATTATTAGAAGCAGACAAAATTAAGGAAGATATTAGAAATAGAGAGATGGATATGTGGAATTATTAAGTCTTCTCCCTATTTAAAGAAAAACAGAACGTTTGCGAGAGCAAGCGTTTTTTTGTTTCTATATATTCTATTTATTTTAAAAGAAGTAGAAAAGTATTTATTGTAGTTTTAAAAAAGAAGGGAAACTTCCAGAGAACCTAAATTTTAAAAGTAAACTTATTATTTTAGCATATGAAAGTTGATTATATTATTGTTGGATTAGGTTTGGCAGGATTAGCATTTGCAGAAGAATTAATACAAGCAAAAAAAACATTTTTAGTTTTTGAAGATGCTTCTCAGACTTCTTCTTTAGTAGCAGGTGGTGTATATAATCCAGTGGTTTTAAGAAAATTTACGGCTGTTTGGAAAGCTGCTGAGCAGTTGGATTTGGCAATACCATTTTATGAAAGATTAGAGCAGAAACTGAATATTAAATTCGATGAAAAATTTGTAATTAAAAGAGCTTTTAAATCCATACAAGAGCAAAATAATTGGTTTGCAGCCTCAGATAATTTAGTATTAAAAAGATTCTTAAACCCTGCCATTGAGAATAAAAAAGTAGCTGGTGTTATAGGTGATTTCGGATTTGGAATTGTAAATGAAACAGGTAGAATTGATACTTTAAAATTAGTGAAGGCTTACCGGAATTTTTTAATGGATGAAAAATGCATTCGTTTTGAAAAATTTGAACACCTAAAGTTAAAAGTTTCTGCGGAAAAAATTACGTACGAAGAGATTGAATGTAAACAGATAGTATTTTGTGAGGGATTTGGAATTAAAGGAAATCCGTTTTTTAAGGATTTACCATTAGAAGAAGCAAAAGGAGAACTCCTAACGATTTATGCCCCTGAACTTAATATTGATTTTTTATTAAAATCGGCATTATTCTTAATCCCTCTTGGAGATAATAGGTATAAAGTAGGCGCAACTTTTAATCATATAGATAAAACAGCTACACCTTCAGAAAAAGGAAAATTAGAATTGGTAAACAAATTGAAAAAGGTAATTAATGTTCCTTATGAAATTATAGATCAAACTGCAGGTATACGGCCTACTACAAATGACAGAAGACCATTTATTGGGCAGCACAAAAAACATAATAGATTAGCAGTTTTAAACGGTCTGGGCACACGTGGTGTAATGCTGGCGCCAACCATGGCAAGAAACTTATTTAATTGTATTGAAAAAGATATTGCCTTAGATTTAGAGATAGATATTAAAAGATTTCAATAGAATTACCAGTTGATTAAATCTTAGATACTTCGCTTTAAAAACACAATATATTTTTGTCTTCTTTTTAAACATATTAACTCTATTTTTTTAAGTAGCTTTGCAGCTTCTAAAATTACAAAATATTACATGTTAAACGTACATAATTTAACGGTTTCCTTTATGGGAACCGAATTGTTTTCTGGTATTACTTTTAAGCTGAATAAGGGAGATAGAATAGGACTGATTGGAAAAAACGGAGCAGGAAAATCTACTTTACTGAAAGTGTTATCTAAAGATATAGAGAGTAGTGGTGGTACCATGGCTTTTGATAAAGATGTACAAATTGGTTTTTTAAGACAAGATATAGATTTTGTTGAAGGAAGAACTATTTTAGAAGAAGCGTATCAAGCTTTTGAAGAAATTAAAGAATTAGAAGTTCAGTTAGATGAAATTAATGAACAACTAGCTACTAGAACAGACTATGAAAGTGAAGAATATAGTCAGTTAATTATAGATTTAACAGAGAAAACGGAACGTTATGAACTTGTAGGAGGGTATAACTACCAAGGAGATACAGAAAAAATTTTACAAGGTTTAGGTTTTCAGAGAGAAGATTTTGACAAGCTAACCGATACCTTTTCTGGAGGTTGGAGAATGCGTATTGAATTGGCTAAATTATTACTTCAAAACAATGATATTCTTTTATTAGATGAGCCAACAAATCACTTAGATATTGAGTCTATTATTTGGTTAGAGAATTTCTTAAAAGGATATTCTGGAGCTATTGTATTGGTTTCGCATGATAAAATGTTCTTAGATAACGTGACTAATAGAACTATTGAAATTTCTTTAGGACAGATTTATGACTATAAAAAGCCATATTCTGAATTCTTATTATTAAGAGGTGAAATAAAAGAAAAGCAGTTACAAGCTCAGAAGAATCAAGAGAAAGAAATTAAGCAAAAACAACATTTAATAAATAAATTTAAAGCAAAAGCAAGTAAGGCTTCTATGGCACAATCTTTAATGAAACAACTAGATAAAGTTGAGTTGATTGAAGTTGATCAAGATGATAATCAAGCTATGAATGTTACTTTTAATATTTCTAAAGAGCCTGGTAAAATTATTGTAGAAGCAGAAAATCTTTGCAAAAGTTATGGAGACAAGCATGTTTTAGAAGATGTAGACTTATTAATTGAAAGAAATAGTAAGATTGCTTTTGTAGGACAAAACGGACAAGGGAAATCTACTTTAGCAAAAATGATGGTGGGTGAAATCCCTTTTGAAGGACATTTGAAACTGGGACATAATGTAGAAGTTGGGTATTTTGCTCAAAATCAATCTGAACATTTGCCGCCAGAAAAAACAGTATTGCAAATCATGGAAGATGCTGCGACTGATGGAAATAGAGCAAGGGTTAGAGATATGCTAGGTTCGTTTTTATTTGGTGGAGATGCTGCAGATAAAAAAGCAAAAGTACTTTCTGGAGGGGAACGAAATAGATTAGCATTGTGTAAATTGTTATTATCACCTTTTAATGTGTTGATAATGGATGAACCAACAAATCACCTAGATATTGCCTCTAAAAATGTATTAAAAGAAGCATTGCACAATTTTAACGGAACCTTAATTTTAGTTTCTCATGATAGAGACTTTTTACAAGGGTTAACAAGCACTGTTTATGGCTTTAAAGACAAAGAAATTAAAGAGTATTTAGGAGATATTGACTATTTCTTAGAACAACATAAAATTGAAAATCTTAGAGAAGCAGAAAAAAGAACGGTTGTAAAAGTAGCAAAAGATACTTCTAAAAAAGACTCAAATCAACTTTCTAGAGATCAAGAAAAAGAGTTGAAAAAGCTAAACAATAAGCTTTCTAAAATTGAAACTGAAATTGCAGATTTAGAGAGAGAGATCGCTAAAATAGATCAAGAATTGGCAGAGAATTATGAAGAGGTTTCTTCGAGACCAAACTTCTTTGAAAAATACAAAGCAAAAAAAGCACAATTAGATATTGCAATGGAGGCTTGGGAAAAGATGGAAGCTAAAGTTTCTAATTTTTAACTAATTTCATAAGTACACCGTTCTTTACATGTGTACTAAAGCTAATTTAAGTGCCCGAATGAAAGATAATTTAGGTCTTCTAGAACTAAACTAATATGGTTGGTGTGCTTCTGATTAATATAGGTCTACTTTTTTTATTAAAACTTTGAATTACCTTGTTAAAGTAATTACTTTAAACTTAGAGCCTATTCTTTTTGATCATATATTCCTTTAATTATTTCTGCCATTTTTGTTCTGTCACAACTGATTTTAATTATTTGGTTTCACGAAACTTTAGACCAGATTGTGCAGATGTAAAATTGTAGCAATATTTTGCACTATTGAGACCCACCAAAATATTTTAAGTATTGAAATAAAAAGCGCACTACTCTTTTAAAAATATTCATTCATCTACATATAAGTGCATTCTAACTTAATAAATACCAAAAGATTCTACTTTTTTTGACCTTTACCCTGAATCAAACTCTGCTATTCCATATTATTATTATTATCGTGGTTTCACTTATTATTTGTCAATCTATAGAAGGTCTTATTCAGGTTTTCTTAGTTTTTGATAAATTAAAACTTTAAATATTTTATTAAAATAATTCTAAATGTAGAACATGCCTTATGAAAAGTGCTTTTAAATATATGTTATTACCGTTTATTTTATTTACTGCAATAAGTCAATTTTCACAAGTTGGTATTGGTACTCCAGATCCAGATAGCTCTACTGTTTTAGATTTAGTTTCTGTAGATAAAGGATTTTTAATGCCAAGATTAACTGCAACACAAATAAGCAATATAACTTCTCCAGCTAAAGGTTTAATTGTTTTTAATATCACAACAAATGATAGTGAAGTTAATATTGGTACTCCAATTAGTCCATTATGGATAGGAATAAAAAGACCTATAGATCCTATGATTTATTCCGTTAATGGAGTTAGTGATTTTACTGCCTCGGAATCTGTTGCTTTGCAAACATCAGATTTAACATTAACGCCAACAGCCGGAACTTTTCTTGCTACATTTAATGGGCATTTGTCTAATGCGACTTACATAACTAATTCATTTGATTCAGATATAGGTAACACCGATTTAATAAACATATACGCCGCAGTAAAGAACATGGCAACTTCAGGTACTCAGACAGAAACCGGTAGCCATTCGATAACTTTTGGTGATGGTGCTAATATAAATGAAGTTATAGTTCCTGGTGTTTATGAAACAGGCGGAGCTATAACCCTAAATGGATCATTTACATTAGCTGGTGGTTCAGCAGAAGATAATCCTATTTTTATTTTTAGAGGATCTGGTGCATTTACTACAGCCGTAGGAATAGAGATTATATTGACAGGAAACGCAAAACCAGAAAACATATTTTGGATGTCTGATGCGGCTATGGCTACTGCAGCAGATGTAATTATGAAAGGAACAATGATGGGGGCTGCTGGAGCCGGAGCCGGAGCAGTGTCTACAGGCGCAGGTACGGACCTTGTAGGAAGGTTGTTTACTAAAAATGGAGCAATAACTACAGGGGCCAGCACTAAAATAACTGTGCCAACAGGAAGTAGTTCTTTAGATTTTGGGACTCTTTCTACCTTTGCATTGTGGAGTAGTGCTGGAGGTGTTTCTGATGTGGCAACTGCTGAAATTACAGGAGATGTAGGTAATGTGTCAGGAATTTTATCAATAACAGGTACACATGATGGGGAGGCATACCCAGCTGGTACACAAGGAGGACCAGTGGTTAATGTTAGTACAACCACTTACAGTATTTATACAGGTGGCTCAGAGGTTGCAAACTCCAGAAGAACAATCGATTTAAAGACTACTTTAATTTCTATACAAACACTGGTTACTGTAGCTTCAGACGCAGATCCTGTAGAGCTAAGGTGGAGAGTGAATAAAGGTACTGCAACACTTTCAAACAGGTTCTTTTCTTTGATTCGTTCTGAACATTAATATCTAAAAATATAGATAGCATTGCTTATATGATTTAAGATTCTGAATTATTATAAGCGCATACTTCTTTATAAATTAAGTAAAAATATGACCTTAGGTTGATAGATCTTTAAAATTTTGAGAGCATTGGAAACACTTGTTTATTTAACAAATAAGCAAGTGTTTCCGATGCTTTATTATCTGAGATAGCTTACTTAAGCTCTGAAACTGTTGAGTGTCTTAATTAATTCGAAATAAGTTACCAAAACAATTCACTTTCTATAGAGGACGGATTTATAAATGAAAGTACTTTGTTAGTTTTTGCCAAGGCTGCTAATAAAGAAGTTAATTTGTATAATATAAAAGTCAAAGTAATTATTTAGATGGCCTTGCATAAAACAAAGGAAGGAGCAACTGTTATAGATAGTTTAAAAACAGGACATAATAATATAAAAATCGTATCCTACTAATTCTCTTAGATACTTTATTTTCTTAGATGTTTTACAGAGAATAAAATAGACAATTTTAAAATAGTAGTTTTGCAAAGACATTTTTTAGTTTCAAAATTTACTAAAACTGCTATGCACTAAGCGTTTTGTTTTTTGTAAAATATTTCCATATTCATTTTGATAAATAGCAATAAACTTTGTTTATTTAGCGATTAAGAGTATTCTGTTTTTAATAATTTTGCGATTTTACCTTAATTTTGTTGCTAAATAAAAATAGTATTCAATAAATGCTTTATTTTTTGTTTTTAAAGTAAAGTTTAGAATGTTATCAATATAATATAGATTAT
>CAJXAS010000050.1 GCA_913050305.1 uncultured Polaribacter sp.
TTTAAAAAACAAATAAGTTTATAATATAAAAAACCCAACTCAATTGAGTTGGGTTTTTACTTTTATTTTGGTATTATTCTTTATAGATCAAACTTAATTCCTTGCGCTAACGGCAATTCATCAGAATAATTTACAGTGTTTGTTTGTCTTCTCATGTACACTTTCCAAGCATCAGATCCAGACTCACGTCCACCACCTGTTTCTTTTTCTCCTCCAAAAGCACCACCAATTTCAGCACCAGAAGTTCCGATGTTTACATTTGCGATACCACAATCAGAGCCTGCATATGATAAGAATTTCTCAGCTTCTTTTAATTCATTAGTCATAATTGCAGAAGATAATCCTTGAGCAACACCATTTTGTTTTTCAATAGCATTTTCAACTTCTCCAGAATATTTCATTAAATATAAAATAGGTGCAAAAGTTTCATGTTGTACAATTTCGAAATGGTTTTCTGCTTCAATAATAGCTGGCTTTACGTAGCATCCGCTTTCGTAACCTTCACCTTCTAAAACTCCACCTTCAACCAACACATTTCCACCTTCAGCTTTCGCTTTTTCAATAGCAGCTAAATACGTATTTACAGAATCATGATCAATTAACGGCCCAATATGATTTTTTTCATCTAAAGGGTTTCCAATAGTTAATTGTCCATAAGCACCAACGATAGCATCTCTTACTTTATCATAAACAGATTCGTGAATAATTAATCTTCTAGTAGAAGTACAACGTTGTCCACAAGTTCCTACAGCACCAAATACAGCACCAGGAACAACTACTTTTAAATCTGCAGTTGGTGTAATAATAATTGCATTGTTACCACCTAATTCTAGTAAAGAGGTTCCAAAACGCTGAGCAACAGTTGCTCCAACAATTCTTCCCATTCTAGTAGAACCTGTTGCAGAAACCAATGGCACTCTCGAGTCAGTCGTCATCATTTCTCCAACCTTGTAATCTCCGTTAATAATAGAAGAAATACCTTCTGGTAAATTGTTTTCTTTTAAGATATCTGCAATAATATTTTGACAAGCTACAGAGCATAAAGGTGCTTTTTCAGATCCTTTCCACACACAAACATCACCACATATCCAAGCTAAAGAAGTATTCCACGCCCAAACAGCCACTGGAAAGTTAAATGCAGATATAATACCTACAACTCCAATTGGATGCCACTGCTCTCTCATTACGTGTCCAGGACGCTCAGATGGTATTGTTTGACCGTTTAATTGTCTTGATAAACCAACTGCAAAATCACAGATATCTATCATTTCTTGAACCTCACCGTACCCTTCTTGTAAAGACTTACCCATTTCGTAAGAAACTAACTTTCCTAAGGGCTCTTTTAGGTCTCTTAATCGGTTTCCAAATTGACGCACAATCTCTCCTCTTTGCGGAGCAGGCATGTTTCTAAAAGATAGAAAAGCAGCAGTTGCTTTTTCCATTACTTTTTCATAGTCTTCTTTGGAGGTTGCTTTTACTTTTCCAATTAATTTTCCGTCAACAGGAGAGTAACTTTCAATAATTTCTCCACTAGAGAAGTTATTAGAACCTGTAGAAGTTCCATTATTTATTTCTTTTAATCCTAATTCTTGTAATGTTTCTTTTATTCCAAAATCTGTCATTTTGCAGTTTCGTTTTAGTTGTTTAATTTAGAGCTCCAAATTTACGAATTATTTTACAGATAAATAAATTAAACAAAAAACATAATTTTTGTTTAATTTCAAACAAAAAAATTATGAAGAACTTTCTTTTTATTATTTCAATAGTATGTATTTCTTTTAGCTGTAATAGTAACAAAGACAGTTCGTCTGCAGAAAACACTTTACTAGAAAAGCAAAACGAGTTTGCAATTATAATTCATGGAGGAGCGGGCACAATTTTAAAGGGAAATTTATCTAAGGAGAAGGAAAAAGCGTATAGAAATAAGCTAGAAGAAGCAATTAGAATAGGCTATGCTATACTTAAAGAAGGAGGAACTAGCCAAGAAGCAGTTGTTAAAACAATTCAAGTAATGGAAGAGTCTCCGCTGTTTAACGCAGGTAAGGGAGCTGTTTTTACACATGAAGAGACCAATGAATTAGATGCTTCTTTTATGGATGGTGAATCTTTAAATGCGGGCGCGGTTGCTGGTGTAAAAAATGTGAAAAGTCCAATTGAATTGGCTGTAAAAATAATGACAGATTCAGATCATGTAATGCTTTCTGGAGAAGGAGCTTCGATATTCGCAAAAGAAAAAGGATTAGAGATGGTTGACCCAGCCTATTTTTACACGGAAAGACGTTTTAAATCCTTACAAAGAATAAAAAATAAAGCAAAAACAGAATTAGATAATAATGATAAAAAAGCCACTTTTTACGATACAGATATTAAAAACGCAAAATTTGGAACCGTTGGCTGTGTTGCTTTAGATAAAAACGGAAATATTGCTGCAGGAACCTCAACTGGAGGAATGACAAATAAGCGATGGGGAAGAATTGGTGATGCGCCAATTATTGGTTCTGGCACTTATGCAAATAATAAAACGTGTGGTGTTTCTTCTACAGGTTGGGGAGAATACTTTATACGAAGTCAGGTAGCATACGACATTTCTGCACAAATGGAATATCAGAAAAAAACATTAAAAGAGGCAACCAAAGATGTCATTCAGAATAAGTTAACAAAGCTTGGTGGTACTGGTGGTGTTGTAGCTTTAGATAAAAACGGGAATATGTCCTTTGAGTTTAACACTGCAGGAATGTATAGAGCCTCGATGAATGACGCAGGAGAATTGGTTGTTAAAATTTATAAAGAATAGCGTATCTATTTTATTAAGTCTAAAAACAATAAAAGATTGCAGCTTTAAATCTTATTTTTGTAAAAATATATGCAAGAAACTATTTTTAATATAAAATCAGAAGCGCAATTTACTAAAATTGCTTTAGCTGTTTTTAAACATCAGTTTAAGAACAATAAAGTATACAGGTCTTTTTGTGATTTACTGTTTGTGCACCCTTCAAGTGTCTCTAATATTGAGGAAATTCCATTTTTACCCATTCAGTTTTTTAAAAGCAGAAACGTACTTTCTTCTTTAGATGAGATTCAAGAGACCTTTACAAGTTCTGGAACCACAGGAACTAGGACTAGTAAACATTTAGTTACCGATATAAATCTTTATAAAGAAAGTTATTTAAAAGGGTTTACTCATTTTTATGGCAACATAGAAGAATATACAGTATTGGCTTTATTACCCAATTATTTGGAGCGCCAAGGTTCTTCTTTGGTTTTTATGGTGGCTGATTTAATTAAGAAATCTAAAAAAGCAGAAAGCGGATTTTATCTCGATAATATTGAAGAATTAGCCAATAAACTACTAGAATTAAACAGAAATGGGCAAAAAATACTTTTAATTGGTGTTTCTTTTGCCTTGTTAGATTTAATCGAAATGCAACAATTTAACCTTAAAAACACTATAGTTATGGAAACTGGTGGAATGAAAGGTAGAAGAAAAGAATTAGTAAGGGAAGAATTACATACTATTCTACAAAACGGATTTGGAGTCACAAAAATTCACTCAGAATACGGAATGACAGAATTATTAAGTCAGGGATATTCTAAAGGAAATGGCATTTTTGAAACACCACCTTGGATGAAAATTTTAACTCGTGATACTGAAGATGCGCTATCTATAAATGCTTCAGGAAAAAACGGAGGAATAAACGTGATTGATTTAGCAAACTATAATTCTTGCTCTTTTATTGCTACGCAAGATTTAGGAAAAGTTCATAAAAACGGAACATTTGAAATTATTGGACGTTTCGATAATTCAGATATTAGAGGCTGTAACTTAATGGTTTTGTAAGTACTCTAATTTTCATTGATCAAATAAAAAAATCATGTCAGTAAAAATTAAAGAAGAAAAGTAACTTTTAATATTCTTTCTCGAAATTAAACATAAAAAAAGAGCTGAATAGATTCAGCTCTTTTTTATGTTATTTAAAGTTAAGGTTATTCTACAACTAGTAAATAGTACGTTTTTTTACCACGTTGCAATAACACGTATTTATTAGCAATTAAATCTTCTTTGGAAATGGTAAAATCTTCTTTTACTTTTTCTTTATTTACAGAAATTGCATTTTCTTTTAAAGCTCTTCGGGCATCTCCATTAGAAGCTAAAAAGCCTGTTTTAGCGGCTAAAGCACCAATCATATCTAAACCTTCTTCTACATCTGAAACAGCAACCTTAGCTTGTGGAACGCCATCAAAAACGTCTAGAAACGTCTGTTCATCTAAAGATTTTAAATCAGAAGCAGTAGATTTTCCAAATAAGATATTAGAAGCTTGTATAGCGTTTTCATAAGCTAGCTTTCCATGGACTAACAAAGTAACTTCTTCTCCAATTTTCTTTTGCAATAGACGTGCATGCGGCGCTTCTTTATGCTCTAAAATTAAAGCATCAATTATTTCTTTGTCTAAAAAAGTAAAAATTCTAATATATTTTTCGGCATCTTCATCAGAAGCATTTAACCAATATTGGTAAAATTTATAAGGTGATGTTCTTTTACCATCCAACCAAACGTTTCCTCCTTCAGATTTCCCGAATTTAGTTCCATCAGATTTTGTGATTAAGGGACAGGTAATTGCATACCCTTTTCCGCCACCAATTCTTCTAATTAGTTCTGTTCCTGTAGTAATATTTCCCCATTGATCAGAACCTCCCATTTGAATAGAAGTATTGTTGTTTTGGTATAAATGTAGAAAGTCATATCCTTGAACTAACTGATAGGTAAATTCTGTAAAAGACATCCCGTCTTTAGATTCAGAGCTAATTCTGTTTTTCACAGAATCTTTAGCCATCATATAATTTACAGTAATATGTTTTCCAACATCTCTTATGAATTCTAAAAATGAAAAATCTTTCATCCAATCGTAGTTGTTTACTAAAACAGCAGCATTTTCTTCGTTAGAAGAAAAATCTAAAAAGTGACTTAATTGGCTTTTTATAGCTTCTTGATTGTAGCGTAATGTTTTTTCATCTAGCAAGTTGCGTTCTGCAGATTTACCAGAAGGGTCTCCAATCATACCCGTAGCACCACCAACTAAAGCAATAGGTTTGTGGCCACATCTTTGAAAATGTGCTAACAGCATAATTGGTACTAAATTACCAATATGTAAAGAATCTGAGGTAGGATCAAACCCAACATAAGCACTTCTCATGCTTTCTAATAAGTGCTCTTCTGTTGTTGGCATGCTGTCGTGCAACATTCCTCTCCACTGCAATTCTTTAATAAAATTTTTCATTGTATACCGTTTATCAGTTCGCAAATATACCTTTATCGCGCAAAATATACTAAATTCGTAGTATGATTTTAGTTACGGGAGGAACAGGTTTAGTTGGCGCGCATTTATTGTATCATTTGATAAAAGACAATGAGACAATTCGAGCTATTTATCGTTCTGAAGAAAGAATAGAAGCTGTAAAAAAAATCTTTTCCTATTATACGGATGATGCTTCGTTGATTTCAAAAATAGAGTGGTTTAAGGCAGATATAACAGATATTCCCGCTATGATTCCTGCTTTTTTTGGAGTTGAAAAGGTATATCATTGTGCCGCTTTTATTTCTTTTAATTCCAAAGATTATAAAGAAATGCGCAAGGTAAACATTCATGGTACCGCGATTATTGTAAACCTTTCTATTGATGCAAAAATTAAAAAACTTTGTTTTGTTGGCTCTATTGCTTCTGTTGGAGATGCTTTAAACGGGCAATTGATTACAGAAGAAAACGAATGGAATAAAGAATTAGATAATAGTGGGTATTCGATTACTAAATTTGGAGCAGAAATGGAAGTTTGGCGTGCCAGCCAAGAAGAAGTAGAGGTGGTAATTGTAAATCCTGGAATTATTTTAGGAAGCGGATTCTGGACATCTGGTTCTGGGAAATTATTTAGTCAAGTTTATAAAGGGTTTAAATACTATACCGAAGGAATTACTGGTTTTGTAGGTGTAAAAGATGTTGTAAAATCAATGGTTTTTCTTATGAATTCGGATGTTAAAAACGAACGCTTTATACTAGTTTCAGAAAACAAAAGCTATAAAGAAGTGCTATTTTTAATAGCAGACACCTTGGGTATTAAAAGACCTTCAAAAAAAATAAAAGCTTGGCAAACTACTGTGCTTTGGCGCTTGTCATCATTTTTAACTCGGTTTTCTAAAAAAGCACCGTTATTAAGTAAATACTCTGCAAGAAGTGCACATGAAGTTTCTAAATATTCTTCAGAAAAAATAAAACAAACAATGAACTTTCAATTTGAAGAAATACAGACTGTTGTTAAAGACGTTTGTAGTAACTTTAAAAAATAAAAACGCTATTGTCTTAAATTCATTTCTTCTAGACTCCTTTCTGGCAACTCCAATTTTTTTAAGTTTCTTATGATTTTTAAGCTGTCTCCTTTTTTTAATCTACTTAGAGTTAATTGTATAGAGTCTTTTTTAATGGAATCTAATTGTTTCTTTGCTTTCTTAAGAATTTCTTGTTGCGCATTTATGTTAGCCTTGGTGTTTTCTAAAATTTCTTGATATAAATCTATGGTAGACATATAATAGTAATTACTACTTTCAAAACGAGTACTATCTATTTTAAATCGTTCATAAACAAAAGGCATGTAATTTATGTTCTTTTGGTTGTTCTTGTTTTTTATGAATTTAGCACTCGTAGAAATAATCATTTCTTGCAACAAAAGACTCATTGTGTCTTTCGGAATTAAGTCTTTTGGTTTTTCAAAAATAGTATTACTTGTGCAAGATACAAGCAATATGAAAAGTAATATGTAGCTATTTTTTTTCATTTTATCTATTAAAAGTAATTCTTTTCCCTTTAATTTCATCATTGAAAATACCATTGTTATATATTAAGTTTCCATTCACAAAAGTGTGTGTTATGGTAGATGAGAAAGTAGTTCCTTCAAAAGGAGACCAACCACATTTATATAAAATATTATCTTTAGAAACTGTTTGTGGCTTATTCATATCAATTAAAACAATATCTGCAAAATAACCTTCTTTTATAAACCCGCGTTTTTCAATTTGAAATAATTTAGCAGGATTATGGCTCATTTTTTCTACTGCTTTTTCAATAGGAATTACCCCTTCTTTTACTTTTTCTAAAAGTGCAATAATGGCATGTTGCACTAATGGTCCTCCACTTGGCGCATTTAAATAGTTGTTGTTTTTTTCATCTAAGGTATGCGGTGCGTGATCCGTAGCTAAAACATCTATTCTGTCATCTAACAAAGCTTTCCAAAGACCTAATCTGTCTTTTTCTGTTTTAACAGCAGGATTCCATTTGATGTGTGTTCCTTTTTCTTCATAATCTTTATCACTAAACCATAAATGATGAATACAAACCTCTGATGTAATTTGCTTTTCTTCTAGAGGAATATCGTTTCTAAATAAATGTGTTTCTTTCTCTGTTGACAAATGAAAAATATGCAATCTTGCACCTGTTTTCTTAGCCAATTCAATTGCTTTAGAAGATGATAAGTAACAAGCCTCTTCACTTCTAATAAGAGGGTGGTATTTTAGAGGAATATCGTCTCCATACTTTTCTTTGTAGATTGCCGTGTTTTTTCTAATAGTTCCTTCGTCTTCGCAGTGCACAGAAATAATCATTTTTGTTGATGAGAAAATTTTCTCTAGAACCTCTTCATTATCAACCAACATGTTTCCTGTAGATGAACCTAAAAACAACTTAATACCTGCTACTTTTTTAGGGTCTGTTTTTAACAACTCTTCCAAATTGTCATTTGTACCACCGAACATAAAAGAATAGTTTGCGTATGAATCTACTGCGGCAATTTTAAACTTGTCTTCTAATAAATGTTGTGTTGTAGCTTGTGGCACTGTATTTGGCATTTCTATAAACGTAGTAATACCTCCAGCAATTGCAGCCCGACTCTCTGTTGCAATATTTGCTTTGTGTGTTAAACCGGGTTCTCTAAAGTGTACTTGATCGTCTATAAACCCAGGAATTAAAAACTTCCCTTCAGCATTAATAACTTCAACATTTTTAGTGGGTTTAATTTTAGAAGAAATTTTTGTAATTATTTCATTTTCAATAAGAATATCACCTTTAAAGATTTTGCTCTCGTTTACTATTGTTGCGTTTTGTATTAAAATTTCTTTTGTCATTTTTCTTTTTAAATATCTATTTTCATATTCACTAACCCTTTGGTAAAACCAAAACGATTGTAAGATTTTAGTGCATCAGCATTCTTACTATATACATCTAGCCTTAATTCTTTTAAGTCTTTTTCTTTCCCCCATTTTTTTAAAGACTCTAAAATTAAATTGCTAATTCTTTGGCCTCTAAAAGTAGGTTTTACAAATATAAAACCAATATAACCATGTTTTGGGTTTTTATGGTAATGGCTAGAGTCTTCTATTTTTAGATACCCAGAACCCACTAATTCTTTGTTTGCTACAGCAACTATTAAATGGCTGTTTTTTGCGGTAATTAATTCAGGAATATTATAATAAGACAATGTACCATCCCCTAAAAAGGAATCCATAGGCCGCTCTGCCTTTATTACACCTTGTTCAAACTCTAATAATGTTTCTAAGTCGTTTAAATTTGCTGCTCTAATAGAAATAGTGGTCATTAGATATTTATTTTGGTACTCCTTTTAATTTCATTTTTACAACTCCAAACAATGCTTCTGTAACAATGTTTCCGTTCATTTTAGAGACACCCAAGTCTCTATCTGTAAAAACTACAGAAACTTCTTTTATTTTAAATTGATGTTTCCACGCTTTAAATTTCATTTCAATTTGAAAAGCATATCCAACAAATTTAATTTTATCTAGGTTTATGGTTTCTAAAACATTTCTTTTCCAACAGACAAAACCCGCGGTAGTGTCGAAAACTGGAATTCTAGTAATAAAACGCACATATTTCGAGGCAAAATAAGAAAGTAGTAAGCGTTTAATATCCCAATTTACAACGTTGACGGTATTGTTTACATATCTAGAGCCTACAGAAACATCTACATCTTCACTTGAGCAGGCATTGTAAAGGCGAATTAAATCTTTCGGATTATGAGAAAAATCTGCATCCATTTCTATAACAAATTTGTAATCTTTAGCTAAAGCCCATTTAAAACCGTGGATATAAGCAGTTCCTAAACCATTTTTACCTTCTCTTTTTTCTATAAAAAGTTGTTCTGGAAATTCTGTTATTAATTTGTCTACAATGAATGAAGTGCCGTCAGGAGAATTATCATCAACAACCAAAATATGAAACATTTTTTCTTCTTGAAATACCGCTCTTATAATGGCTTCTATGTTTTCTTTTTCGTTATAAGTGGGGATGATAACTAATGTGTCTGACATAAATAAAATTTCGTAAGCTAAGAATACAAATATACATTTTTTAATTACTAATTTTGTGTTAACCTTATCAAAGAAGAAAAAGTGCAAGCACTAGAAAAAATAGTTATTAATACAAACTGGATTTCCATTATTTTGGTATTTCTATTTGCCATTATTGCTGTTTTAAAAATAATAGATGGAGATAAATTAAAAGGATATGTTTTTGCTTTATTCAATAAAGGCTTTATCCAAGATGAAGTAGAAGAAAACACTTCTTTTTTTAGCTCTTTTTATAGTTTATTATTTGTCTTTTCATCTGTCGTTTTAGCCCTTGTTACTAGCTTTTTGGTTGCAGAGACAAATAAAAACACTTCTTTTAGCTTATCGTATTTCTTTTTAATTTTAGGAATTATTTGGAGCTATTTAGCCGTTAAGAGCTTATTTGAAATAGGGGTTATTAGACTTTTTTTTATAAAAAAAGAGGTTCGATTTTATGTTGTTTCTAAATTTGGTTACCTGTATTCAATTAGTTTTTTTCTATTAATTCTCTTTGTGTTATTGCGTTTTGGGCCATTAAGTTTTTCATTTTTTGTGGCAGTTACTTTAGGCTTATTTTTATTAAAGTTTGTTTTTCAAGTAGTTAATAATAAAAACCTTGTTTTTAGCAAGTTATTTTATTTTATATTGTACCTTTGCGCGTTCGAAATATCACCCCTATTAATAATGTTTAAACTGGTAATTTAAACTAAAAAACGAAAACGAAAGCGTATGAAAGTGAAAACTATTTTAGTATCGCAACCCCCTCCAAAAACAGAAACTTCTCCATATTTTGATTTGTCTGATAAACAAAAAGTAAAGATAGATTTTAGATCCTTTATTCATGT
>CAJXAS010000051.1 GCA_913050305.1 uncultured Polaribacter sp.
TAATTGACTTTGGAAGTTCTGGAATGATTCCTTCAAAATTTCTTTTCGATTTTTCATAGAAAATAAAACCCAAATAATCTGGCTGTAATACCGCAACTTGTTGGATATTTTCTACATACTTCATTCCACAAACTTTTAGTTTCATAACTATCTTATTTGACTAATAAATTCTAGACAAGCCTCACCAGGATTCTCTGCATTCATAAAGGTTTCTCCTATTAAAAACCCTTGAAAACCATATTCTTTTAAACCCATAATAATTTTAGGGTCTGAAATTCCACTTTCAGAAATCTTTAAACTACTGTCGGGAATCTGATTTGATAGTTTTATAGAATTCTCTATGTCAACTTCAAAAGTATTTAAATTTCGATTGTTAATTCCAATGATTTTATTATCTAAATCATTAATTTTATCTAAATCTTCTTGTGTATGCACTTCATACAGCACTTCTAATCCTAAATCTGCTGCTAGGTTTCCGTAGTTTTTTAATTCTTCAGAAGTTAAACAAGCAGCAATTAATAATATCACGTCTGCACCAATGGCTTTTGCCTCTACAATTTGAAATCCGTCTACAATAAAATCTTTTCTTAAAATTGGTTTTTGTTGATTGATAACTCTTGCCTCCATCAAGTCTGCCATCGATCCTCCAAAAAAGGAAGTATCTGTTAAAATTGATTGTGCAGCAACATTAGCATCTAAATATCCGTTCGTTACATCTGCTATCGTTGCAGTATCATTAATTATTCCTTTAGATGGAGATTGGCGCTTGAACTCGGCAATAATCCCTGTTGAACCAACTTCTAATAAAGATTTTTTTAATGAGAAAACTTCTCTTCCAAAATTTGGGCTTTCAACTAATTTCTTAATATGTACCTCTGCCTTAATCTTAGCAATTTCTGTCTTCTTAAATGCTATTATTTTATCTAAAATGGTCATTTTATGACTGTTTATTATTAATTATTTTATTTCTATGCTTTAAAAAAAAGTAAACGATGATTCCTACAATGAGTCCTATTAACGTATCTCTTAAAATATTTGTTGTTTGAATACCAACTGCAGCTCCCATTAATAAAAAGGCAGGTATAATTGAGATTAAACTATTTTTCTTTTTTTCCATTTTAAATACTCAGTAATTTCTCTAATGTTCGTTTCGCTTTCAGACCAAAAAGTGAATCTTTTGCCTCACTAAAGGCAGTTTCGAAACTCTTTGTTTCATCTACAATTTTTAAAGCGAAAGCGGCATTTGTTAGCACAACATTATTTTGAGCTTCCGTTCCGCCTCCTTCTAGAATAGACTTAAAAATTTTTGCTGCATCTGCTATAGAGTTTCCTCCGTATATTTCTGATTGCTGAATTCTCTTTTGACCTAAATCTTCTGGGTTTATAATTTGTTCTCCTTTTTTAGTAAAAAATTTAAAGCCACTTGTTAGCGAGATTTCATCATAACCATCTAAAGCGTGCACAATGCCGTAATTGACATTTTCTTCTTGTAAAATATAATTGTATAAACGTGCAATTTCTAAATTAAAAGTTCCAAGCATATGATTCTTAGGTGAACTCGGATTTACCAAAGGGCCAAGCATGTTAAAAAAAGTTTTTAGTGCCAATGCTTTTCTCGTTGGACCAACCGCTTTCATTGCCGGATGAAATTTTGGTGCATGTAAAAAACAAATATTTGCTTTCTCTAAATGTTCTCTCAATACACTTTCATCATTTGTGAAATTATACCCAAAACTTTCTAACATATCTGAAGAACCAGATTGCGAAGACACAGAGTAATTACCGTGTTTTGCTACTTTTTGTCCTGTTCCTGCAACAATAAAAGAAGTTAGTGTAGAAATATTAAAAGTGTTTTTTCCATCTCCACCAGTCCCAACAATATCAATAGTATTGTAATCTAATAAATCTACTTTTATAGACAATTCTTTCAATGCATTTCTAAAACCAGAAAGTTCGTCTGCTGTAATAGGACGCATCATAAAGACCGTCATAAATGAAGCCAAATGAGCAGCATTGTATTGTTCTGATGCAATGTCTTTTAAGACCTGTGTTGCTTCAGATTTAGACAATCTCTCGTGCTTATATAATTTATTTAAAATTGCTTTCATTTGAATTAAATTCTAAAAATTTGAAAGTAATAAGGAGCTAATGCAAAGTTATATCTAAACTCTATAAACTCCATACTTTATTACTTTTTAACACTATTTATAAAGTTTCTCAATAACTGTTCTCCAACATCTGTTAAAATAGATTCTGGATGAAACTGAACTGCTGAAATTGGAAATATTTTATGTTGAATTGCTTGAATCAAACCATCTTCATCCCTCGCTGTAACCTGAATTTCTTCTGGAAACCCCTCATCTGTAGCCGCCCAAGAATGGTAACGTGCTGCTAAAAAGGTTTCTGGAACATCTTTAAAAATAACAGCATCTTTATCTGTAATACGCATTTCTGTTGCAACTCCGTGGAACACATCTTCTAAGTTGATGATAGTTCCTCCAAAAACTTCTGTAATTGCTTGCAAACCCAAACACACACCGAAAATTGGTTTAATACCTGCGTATCTTTTAATTACATCTTTTAAAATTCCTGCTTCATTGGGTATTCCAGGCCCTGGAGACAGCATAATCACATCATAATTTCCTACGGCTTCAATGCTTATTTCATCGTTTCTAAAAACAGCAGGAAAATTCCCTGTAATTTTCTCTACCATATGGACCAAATTGTAGGTAAAGGAATCGTAATTATCTAAAATTAATATTTTCATTTTAAAAGTTTTTGGCTTTTGATTCTTCGTTTTTAGCAAAATGCTAACTGCGAAAAACAAAAAGTTATTTTTTAAATATCCTCTGCTAAAAACAACGCTTTCTTTAATGCTGCTAGCTTATTATTTACTTCTTGTAATTCTTTTGCTTCGTCTGAATGAATCACTATTCCTGCACCAGCTTGCGAATACAATACATTATTTTTACTTACAAATGAGCGAATAGCAATTGCCAAATTAATAGAACCGTCTAAACCAATAATACCAACTGCACCGCCATAAAAACCACGTGTTTGATTTTCATATTTATTAATTAATTCCATTGCCTTGTATTTAGGTGCTCCACTTAAAGTTCCCGCCGGAAACGTATCTCCAACAATTTCAATTGGATTGCCTTTAATTTTTCCTCGAACAGTAGAAACTAGGTGAATTACATGACTAAAATATTGCACTTCTTTAAATACTTCCACAGTCACATTATCTGCATGCTTGCTTAAATCATTACGCGCCAAGTCTACCAGCATTACATGTTCTGCAGTTTCCTTTTTATCTTCAGATAATTTCTTACCTAATTTTAGATCTTCTGCCATATCACCTGTTCTTCTAAACGTACCAGCAATTGGATTAATAGTTGCTTTACCCTCTGAAATTTTAATCTGTGCTTCGGGAGAGGAACCCATTAACTTGAAACTTCCATAATCGAAATAAAACAAATAAGGTGAAGGATTAATAGAACGCAATGCTCTATATACATTAAACTCGTCTCCCTTAAATTCTTGCTGGAATTGGCGTGATAAGACCAATTGAAAAACATCACCCCTTTTACAATGTGATTTTGCTTTTCGTACATATTCTTTAAATTCTTCTCCAGTAACATTTGAAGTCTCTTCTCCTACGATTTCGAATTTCTGAGTATTAAATGCTTGCGCATCTATAATGGTTTGCACCTCTTTAATACGAGATTCTGTGCCCTCTTCTATGTTTTCTATCAACGTCATTTCATCATTAAAATGATTAATTGCAATAATAAATCGATAGAAACTATATTGCATTTCTGGAATGGCAGATGGTGCTTTCTTATTTGTGAATTTTATATTTTCGAAATACTGAACGGAATCGAACGTTGTATACCCATACAGACCATTAAAGGACTTTAATTCTGCTGGGCAATCTAATGCTATAGAATTCGTGAATTTATCAAATAACTGATAAAAATTTTTATCAATTGGTTGGCGCTCAGTTTGAATACCTTTATGAGAAACTGTAAACTGATAATCGTCTACTTTCATGCTCACTATTGGTTCAATAGCTATAAAAGAAAAGCTCTCTTCTTTACTATGATAGTCTGAACTTTCTAGTAAAAGGGTATTAGCATATTGGTCTCTAAACCGCAAATACAAGCCCACAGGCGTTATCGTGTCTGAAATCTTTGTTTTATGTATTGTTTTGAAATGTATATTCTTCATTTTATAGAATTGAAAAAGGCTTATCGTGAGATAAGCCTTTTTTATATTTTAAATATAGGATTAGTTCTCACTTATGAATTAAGAGAGTTCCACCACCATGTATTTTTTGTTATTATATTCATTATGGTACAAAAATAGGTTAGATTTTTAAATTAGACAACCTTTATACTAGATTATTTATTCTACTTCCGTTTCATGTATTAAATTTATTTTCGAATAATGCGAACATTCATTTCTTCTACCTTTTTATCAGACAGAATTGAAGGCGCATTGAATAATAAATCTTCTGACGAACCTGTTTTCGGAAACGCCATTACCTCTCTAATAGATGCTTTCTTTTCTAAAATCATCATTAACCGATCAACTCCCCAGGCAATTCCTCCGTGCGGCGGCGCACCATATTGAAACGCTTTATGCATAGTGCCAACACTCTTCATCATCTCTTCTTTACTATACCCCATATTTTTATAGGTTGCTTCTAAAATTTCTGACTTATGAGCACGCACTGAACCTCCACCAATTTCAAAACCATTTAAGATTAAATCGTATTGCTGCGCTATAATAGTGCCTATCTCTTCTCCTTCTCCATTCATATGCTTCTCTAAGTCGTAGATTGCTGGCATAGAAAAGGGATTGTGCGTAAATGTCCATCTGCCTTCCTCTGTTTTTTCAAACATCGGAAAGTCAACAACCCAAGCAGGTCTTAATTCTTTGGGGTTGATTAACTTTAAAATACGACCCATTTCTTGACGAACCGCATCTAATGCTTTGTTTGCTGTTGCATAGTCTGCTGCTGAGAAAAACACAATATCTCCCAGCTGTGCATCTGTAGCTTTTATAATATTTGCTGCTATCTCTTCACCTAAAAACTTAATAATTGGCGACTGCAAATTGTTTTCATTCACGATGATGTATGCCAATCCTCCCAATCCGTTTTGCTGTGCAATTGCTGTTAGGTTTTCAATTTGCCCCTTAGACATTCTTTTGTTTCCTTGCTCTTTTGCAGAAACCTTAATACATTTTACAATTCCACCTGCATCGATTGGCTTGCTAAAAACTTGAAAAGTTGTATCCTTAACAATGTCTGTAATGTCTTGCATTTGCAATCCATAACGTAAATCTGGTCTATCACAACCATATTTATCCATGGCATTTTTATAAGTAATTACTTCGAATGGATATAAAATCCATTTTTTACCATAGATTTTTCGTACCACTTCATTAAACATTTTGGTATTTAAATCGATAATTTGTTGCATGCTCGCGTACGCCATTTCAATATCTAACTGTGTAAATTCTGGCTGACGGTCTCCACGAGAATCTTCATCTCTGAAACATCGGGCAATTTGAAAATATTTTTCAAATCCGCCCACCATTAACATCTGCTTAAATTGCTGCGGTGCTTGTGGTAATGTATAAAAAGAACCAGCCTGTTTTCTTGTTGGCACAATGAATTCTCTTGCTCCTTCGTCTGTTCCAGCAGTTAAAATAGGCGTTTCGATTTCTAAAAATTCTTCTTCGTCTAAGATATCACGTAGTAGTTTTATTACTTTATGTCTGTTTACAATTGCGCGCCGAACCTCGTCATTTCTATGGTCTAAAAACTTATATTCAAAACGGACTTTCTCATTACTTTTAAAAGCTCTTTTAATTTCAAAAGGCAAAGTTTTAGATAGGTTTAAAATCTCTAAACTAGAAGTTTCTAATTCTAATTTACCAGTTCTTAAACCTGAATTATAGTCGTCTTCTCTTCTTTGAATAACAATTCCTGTAACCGCGATAACAGATTCTGCTTTTAATTTCACCAACTCGTCTAAATTAGGAAATGACTCTCTACTTAAACGCACTTGAAAAATCTGTGTACTTGAATCTCTTAAATCGATAAACATCAATTCTCCATGATCTCTAACACTAGAAACCCAACCAGATAAAGTTACTTTTTCTGTAATGGATGCTTCTGATAAATCAGATATTTTATGTGTTCTATATTCTTCTTTAATAATAACTGGCTGCTGACTTTTCGCTATTGGCTGTTGGCTTTTCGCTTTTAGTAGTTCGCTATTCGCTACTAGCTTTTCGTTAACTACTATCGCCGAATCGCTAATAGCTCCTTTTTCGCTAATCGCTTTTAAAACACCCTCACGAATTACTTTCCCTGACGCTCCTTTTCCAATAATAGCAATAACTTTACCAACAAGAATTCCTGCCTTTCCTTGATTTCCCTTTTTAATATCATTTGAAATTGCTTCATTTTCAAAGATTACTGTTGCTATTGCATCTGTAATTTTGTCCTCAGAAATTACATTTTCATCAAAGTACTTTTTGTAATCGAAGTTAGGTTCTTTTAAATACGATGTAATTGCATTTTGAACCAAAACAGACGTGATTTTATCTGCTTTAAATAACTGAAAAATAGCAATTAAATCTGCTACATTATGAATGTTCTGATACCCACCTGCATCCAGATTATTTACCAATGTTTTTGCAACAAAAGAGGCATCTTGGATAACATTGTTCATCGTCATAAATGTCTTAGAACGAATAGCATCCGCAGTAAAAAACTTTGCATCTTGTGGCAAAACACCTCCTTTAATTAATACCGTTTCTACTGCATAAGGCAATGCACTTGCATCAATTTTAGTGCTTTCTACAATGTTTTTTATAGAAACAAAAGGTAAGTCTGGCTCAGAGATAAAACGATAATCTGCTTCAAACTCTTTTGTTCGCATAGTTTTAGTTTGCTTTAAATCTGCATCCCATAAAACTGTAGTTTGTTCTGGTCTAAATTCTTTGTGCGTGGCAAAATAGTTTAATTGCTTCTCAATTTCTTCCGTTAAAGCTTCTACCATAAATTTAAAAGAATTTAAATTTTTGATTTCTGTTCTTGGATTTAAAGCTACTTCACCAATCTTTCTCAACGAAACAGAAACATCAGATTTAAACTCTCCTTTTTCCAAATTTGCTTCAGAAATACCTAAATTCTGAACAATTCTTTGAATGTATTGGGCATATGTAGAAGCATCTTCTATATTCCGAATACAAGGGTCTGTAACAATTTCAATTAAAGGAACACCTGCTTTATTAAAATCTACTAGAGAAATTTTCTTCTCATGCATTAATTTAGCAGCATCCTCTTCAATATGTGTTTGTGTTAATGAAACCGTAAATTGAGAGCCGTCATTTCTATAACAAGAAACTTCGCCATCTGGAATTACAGGATTGTGAAACTGTGTAATTTGTATATTTTTAGGATTGTCTGGATATTCATAATGTTTACGATCCCAAGAAGTAATCTCGTTTGAAAAAGAGGAATTCACAGCTTTTCCAAAATAAATCGCTTTTGTAATTGCTTCTTTATTAATGGCTGGTAAAACGCCCATTTGTCCTGTACAAACCGAGCAGATATTTTCATTTGGAACTTCTGATTCTTTATTCGGACAAGAACAAAATAGTTTAGATTTTGTATTTAAACGAACATGTGTTTCTAACCCAATAATCAATTCTAAATCGTGGACTTTTAAAATCTCCTGTATTTTCGCTAATTCCATTATAAAATTTCGTTTAAAAAGTTAGCGAATTGTAAAACTTCCGCGTCTTTTTTCTTGTCTGCTGTAATCTGTAAACCTGTAGAAGTTCCTTTTGGTATTGTTAACGCTGGCAAACCTCCCAAACTAAAGCCAACTGTATATGCATCTGACAAGTACATTGCCAAAGGATCTTGCAAACTCTCTCCTATTTTTGGAGGACTAGCAGGAGTTACTGGAGATAAAATAATATCAACCTCCTTAAAATCTTCTGTAAATCTTGCTGATATTTGATTTCTTAAATTCTGTGCTTTTAAATAAATTTCATCTGAAAAGCCTTGTGATAGAACTTGGTTTCCACCAACAACTCTTCTTTTTGTTTCTTCTGAAAAATTCTCTGATCTTGTAATTGAATAGGTCTCTTTTAAGTTAGATCCTTCTATTCTTGCTCCGTAATTTGTACCGTCTAAACGAGATAAATTTGAGGCAGTTTCTGCCATTGCCAGCGTATAATAAGTAGAAACTAAAATATCAGCATCAAAAAAATCTAATGCTCTTACTGCGATTCCTTGAGCTTTTATTTTTTCTAAAGTTGTCAAAAAATCAGTTTGTATTTCTTTGCCAATTGCATCGCTATCAATAAAATTTTTATAATACCCAACGGTCTTTATTGGAGTTGCTTTTGAATCAGCTGAAACCGCTTCAGAAACATAACTCGTTTGATCTCTTATATCTTTACCACTCATAACGTTTAAAACAATTCGCACATCTTCAATAGATTTTGCAATGGGCCCAACGCAATCTGTAGAAGAAGCATATGCCATTAGACCATATCTAGAAACTCTACCGTAGGTTGGTTTAAATCCGTAAATTTTATTATACCCTGCTGGCTGACGAATAGACCCGCCCGTATCTCCACCAATTGAAAAAACAGTGCAGTCTTTTGCAACATTTACGGCAGAACCCCCGCTAGAACCACCAGCAACTAAATCTGGATTTATAGCATTTTTTACTGCTCCGAAAATGGTGTTTTCTGAAGAGGAACCGTGCCCGAAAGAATCACAATTTTCTTTTACCAAAGGAATTGCACCTGCATCTAATAGTTTCTGAATAGCAGTTGCGGTATAGGCTGCTTTGTAGTTCTTTAACAAGTCTGAACTAGCAGTGGTGTAAGTTCCTTGCAACATGTAAACGTCTTTAATTCCAAATGGAATTCCTTCTAACAAACCAATTTCCTGTCCGTTTTCTATTTTATCATCTACTTTTTTAGCTAAAGTCAAAGCTATTTCCTCTAATAAAGAGTTTACGGAGTTGTGTGTATTTTGCTTTAATAAATTTAATTTTTCTTGAACCAAACTCGTACAAGATATTTCCTTGTTCACCAGTTCTTGGTGGATTTTATGTATTTGCGAATCCATATTAATCTTCTATAACTTTAGCAACCACTAAAAATCCATTTTTCTCCCTTGGAAAGTTTTCTTTGATAATTTGCTTTTCTATTGCAGAGCTCTCAATTACCTCGTCTGGTCTTAAATCGTCTAGAGACACAACATTAGTAAGAACTGTATTTAGAGTAGTATTCTTATTTGCGTTTTTAATTACATCAAATAATTGATTTACCGAATCAGATGGCTTCGCTCCTTTAATACTAGACAAAATGTCTACCGTCATTATTTTACTCATGTCTTTAATTTTTGATTCAAAAAAAAGCCTTCCAAATTTTGGAAGGCTTTTTATATATTTAAACAACAACCTTCCGTCCTATAAATTAGGATTATTAAAATTACGATTGTTATTGTTGATTCTCATTATTAATAGATTGTGAGCAAATATATATAGAAAAAATGGTTCAAAAACCTCTTTTCTATTATTTTATATAACCTTTGAATTATCTACAAAATATTGATAATTAATTAGTAATAAAACAAAATAAACTCATAATCATATCGATTCAACAAAATAAGTTGACCCAAAAATTATGAATTATTTATTATTTATGCACCCAATTAAAGACGACTAGTATTCTTTTAACCAATTTCACAAAACTTAATGTCAGAAATAAAAGGTTTAAGACCTTAAAAATAAATCCTAATTTTAAATTGAATTAAAAAACATTTAAATTCATTTTAAAGGTGTTTTTAGACATTTTAAAGCATTTTTAAGAAATTAACAAATGTTAATAGTTTTAGACCAAAATAACTAAAAAGCTTTTAAATGGATTTTAAAAATTGTAAATTTGATTTTGAAAAATCAGTTTTACAAATCCGATTTTTATCAACCCAAAAACTAATAACCCACTTTATATAATGAGCGAAGAGAAAAAAAATAATTATGATGCTTCCAGTATTCAGGCATTAGAAGGAATGGAGCATGTAA
>CAJXAS010000052.1 GCA_913050305.1 uncultured Polaribacter sp.
TGTAATAGAACCTATTAGGATCATTTTCATCATTATATTTATAGTCTAAATTAATGTTCATGTATTTATTGTTCACTGCTTCAGAAATAGCATGCAACTCTGTACTTAACTTATCTGAACCAATTAAATAAACGTAGTTAGGGTCCGCTTTATGTCTATCATCAATTCGACCAACCATATCAATATTCAAATCGCACACCGTATTTGCTAGTGGAAATATAGGATCTACATCTGTATAATATTTAGAACCTAATAATCCTTTTTCTTCTCCAGTAACATGTAAAAATAAGATAGAACGTTTTGGTCCTTTTCCTGCTTTTACGGCCATTTTAAAAGCCTGTGCAATTTCTAGCATAGCTACAGTTCCAGAGCCGTCATCGTCTGCACCATTATAAATTTCACCATCTTTAATTCCTTCGTGGTCTAAATGTGCCGAAATTACTACAATTTCTTCTGGTTTTTCAGTTCCTTTTATAAAAGCAACTACGTTTTCAGAATCTTTATATTCTCCTCTTCTTACATTTTTATTAATCCATTCTGCAGGTACTTCCTGAAAATAATCATCGCCACCTAAAGGAGAAACAATTCCTTCTGACACATAAAAGTCTTTTAAATATTCAACAGCCGTTTTTTGTCCAGGTTCACCGGTTTCTCTTCCTTCAAAGGCATCTGAAGCATAGATAAATAGGTGTTCTCCTAAATCTTTTGCAGTAATTGATGCTGCGTATTTTGCAGCCTGATCTACGTTTGCGTCCTCATTAGAAGTCTTTTTACTAGAGCCACAAGCCATAAAAGCAATGGCACTAGCCATGTATAATATTTTTTTCATTGATGTAAAAGTATTTGATTGTATTAGTTTAGTTTTCAAAAGTAATAAAAAGTTGTAATATTCTCAAAACTAAGTTTTGTTAATTACAAACTGTTGTAAGGATTTGTTAAATTTTAAAAGGTTATTTGGAAATAGTTTATCAAAGGCATTTTTTGCAATTAACGATTCTGTAGTGCCAAATTGAAGGTTGTTTTCTGTTAATAAAATAATTTCATCAGAAAGCTTTAATGCTAAATTTATTTCATGAGAAGATACAATAATAGTCTTATTTGTTTGCTTTACTAATTGCTGCAACAATGAAAATATATTTATAGTTTGATGCATGTCTAGATGCGCAGTGGGTTCATCTAAAATAATAACGTCTGTGTCTTGCGCCAAAGCTCTGGCTATTAAAACACGTTGCAATTGGCCGTCACTCAATTCATAAAAACGTTGGTTTTTTAAGTGTCCAATTTCAGTTTGCTTAATAGCGGTTTCTATCTTTTCTAAATCAGCTTTAGAAAGCGTATCAATCCAATTAGTATAAGGTTGTCTGCCCAACGCAATTAGTTCAAAAACAGTTAGCTGACTTTCTGGTAAACGCTCTGTTAACACTAAACTTAGTTTTTTAGAAAGATCATTTTCAGAATAGGTATTTAATTCTTTTCCTTCAAAATAAATGGCCCCAGTAATAGGTTTTTGAACTTTACAAAGTGTTCTTAAGAGTGTCGATTTACCGATACCATTTTTACCTAAAACACTAATTAGTCTTCCTTTTTCTATAGAAAGGTTTATGTTAGAAAAAATAATGTGGTCTTGTTTTTTCTGTGGATACCCAATTGTGAGGTTTTCCGTTTTTAAGATGCTATTTTCAGAGTTTTCTATCATTTAAACAAATAATTTCTTTTTTCTAATTAGCAACCAAATAACAATTGGAGCACCAAATAAAGAGGTAATTGCGTTAATTGGTAAAGTAAATTCACTAGTTGGTAATTGTGATATAGAATCGCAAATTAATAGAATACTTGCTCCTAGAATTATTACAGCGGGAAGCAGTATTTTGTGATTAGAAGAAACGAAAATCATTCTAGCAATGTGCGGTACTGCCAAACCTACAAAAGCAATTGGGCCTGCAAAAGCGGTAATAACTCCTGTTAAAATACTTGTAATTAATAAAATGATATTTCTATTCTTTTTTACATTAATACCTAAGCTTTTTGCGTAATTTTCACCTAGTAGCAGACTGTTTAAAGGTTTTATAACTGCTACCGTTGCTAATATACCAATAATGTAAATAACCATAAAAACTAAGATTTCATTCCAAGAAAGGTTGCCAAGGCTGCCAAAGCTCCAGAATAGAAATTGCTGAATTTGTGCAGCTTCACTAAAATACGCTAAAACACTGATAACTGCAGATGTTAAGCTGCCAAACATTAATCCAATAATTAAGATAGACATGGTATTTCGAACTCTATTTGCTGCTATAATTACTGCAGATAAAACCAAGAAAGCACCTACACTAGCTGCAATTGGAAAAGACCAATTAGAAACAGAGTGTGCTAAGAAAAACCCACCAAAAAGAGAGGAACCTAAAATTAACAATGCAACTCCCAAACTCGCGCCAGAAGAAATACCCAGAACAAAAGGCCCCGCTAATGGATTTCTAAATAGTGTTTGCATTAATAAGCCAGCAACAGACAATCCAGAACCTACTAATATTGCAGTAATTGCTTTTGGTAATCTAAAATTTAAAATAATAGTTTGCCAACTTTCTTTGACACTAGCATCTCCTGTTAGGGTGTTTAAGATATCTTTAAAAGGTATAATAACAGAGCCTAAACTAATGTTTATAGCAAACAGCACTATCAGTAATACTGATAAAAGGATAAACTGTTTTCTGTATGATTTTTGCTTCATTTTTTAATGAGGAGATCTTGTATTTATTTTTTATTCCAATAATCTAAAACCAATACATCGTCTAAATGAGGTTCTAAAAGTGCTACAAAAGCTTGGTGTGAAGGATGAGGTAAATATTTTGCTAAACCTTCTTCACTGTCAAAAGTAACAAAAAAGCAGTGTGTAAATCCTTTGTTTAATCCTTCAAGACTATTATTTAACCCCCATTCAAAGTTTTTAATAGCCTCAATTTTATTAGGTAAAGCTATAAATGCATTTTCTATACTTTTAATAGCTTCTGGTGTTGCTTCCTTTTTAAATTTGAATAAGACTACGTGGCGTAATTGTTTTTTCATGCTGGTAACGTTTTCACTTCTTTTAGCACAATTATTAAAACTTAAAAAGGCTATTAAAATAAGAACAAGTTTTTTCATTAGTTCGTTTTTAAGTTTAATAAGAAATCAATTAATTTTTGAATAGCAATTCCTCTGTGAGAAATCTTATTTTTTTCTTCAGATTTCATGTTTGCAAAAGATTCAGAAAACCCGACTGGTTTAAAAATAGGGTCATATCCAAAACCCTTTCTGCCTTGTTTTTCTTTTAAAATTTCACCTTTACATACTCCTTCAAATAGGTATTGTTTTCCGTTTAAATTTAAACAAACAGCAGTTCTAAATTGTGCATTTCTATTTTCTTTATTTGCTAATTCTGCTAATAATTTTTGCATATTATTTTCAGAATTTGAAGGCTCTCCTGCATAACGCGCAGAATATACACCTGGTTTGTTGTCTAAACTTTCTACTTCAAGACCGGTATCATCTGCAAAGCAAGGGTAGCCAAATTTTTGTGTAATATAATCTGCTTTTAATTTTGCATTTCCTTCTAAAGTAGTTTCAGTTTCTTCAACGTCATTAAAACAATTAATGTCTTTTAAACTTAAAACTTCTATAGAATTTAAAAGCATTTCTTGTACTTCTTTTAATTTATTAAGATTGTTAGTTGCAAATACTAATTTCATAAGGTAAAAATAGACAATTAAAAAGTCAGAGCATATAAATAGTTAAATAAGCTGTATTACTCATGGTGATAAGGTTCATTCTTTAAGATAGTAAAACCTCTATACAATTGTTCTACAATGAATAAGCGAATCATTTGGTGTGAAAATGTCATTTTAGAAAGCGATATTTTTCCATTTGATTTTTTATAAACGGCATCAGAAAAACCATAAGGACCGCCAATAACCAAAACTAACTGTTTTAAGCCAGCATTCATTTTCTTCTGTAAATACTGAGAAAATTCAATAGAGGTAAAGTGTTTGCCTTTGTCATCTAATAAAATGAGATGATCTGTATTTTGTAGTTTGGATAAAATTAATTCGCCTTCTTTATCTTTCTGCTGCACTTCACTTAAATTTTTCACATTTTTAATATCAGGAATAACTTCTAATTCGAACTTAATATAGTGCTTTAGTCGGTTTTGGTACTCTTCAATTAACTGAATTAAGTGCTTATTATCTGTTTTACCAACGGCAAGTAGTTTAATTTTCATACTTATTTTAAGTTTATAACTTTATTTAACTTTCAGTATTATGCGAAAAGTATACCGAGTACTTCTAAATTGTATTGAACACAAATTTATTGGTTTTAAAACATAAACTAGATAGAAGTAACAAAAAGTTCAAAATCATTGTTATTTTTGTATTTGAATAATAATAACTACTTTTAAAAGAACTCTTTTAAAAGTAGTTATTATTAGAAGAAAATATATGTGCTGTGATGTAGATTTTATTTATTCGGACATATTAATTTTGTAGTATAGATTTGTATTTTAAAGTAATGTATTAAATGAATGATAACTATTTTGATAGCGAGGAGTATACAAAAATTGATTTCACAAAAACGAACATCAAGAAAGGAGAGTATGATAATTGCACTTTTGTAAATTGTGATTTCCAAAACATACATGTTTCTAATATTCAGTTTTTAGAGTCTAAATTTATCGATTGTAATTTTAGCAATGCCAAGATAAATGATACTTCATTTAAAGAAGTTAATTTTATCAATTGTAAAATGATTGGTATAAAATTTAATGAGGTACATCCGTTTTTATTACAGATGTCATTTAAAGAATGTCAATTAAATTTCTCGTCTTTTTATCAATTAAAAATACAGAACACAAAATTTATTTCTTGCAATTTAGAGGAAGTAGATTTTACAGAAACAGTTGCAACGGACTGCATATTTGAGAACTCAAATTTGAAAGGAGCAATTTTTGAGAATTCAAATTTAGAGAAATCTGATTTTCGAATGGCACTTAATTTTAATATAAATCCTGAGATAAACCGTCTAAAGGGAGCAAAATTTAGTAGTCAAAATCTATTTGGACTACTCTCTACTTATAAAATTATTATTGAATGAAAAATATATACTTACTATGCTGTACAATCTTTTTTTTTTCTTGCAGTAAAAAGCAACAAGATGTTCCTGTTTTTAAATATGCTCTTGAGCAGAAAGACTCCGAATATTATGTTTTAAATAGCGAATTAAATAATGGGGTTGCAGTATTTAAATATGCAAATGCTAAAGATGTACTTCAAAATTTAGATTTAAAATTTATTATTGAAAAAGAATCTTTAATTTTAAACCAAGAAATTTACACAATAACGTCGAAAACATATAGCTCTGCAAGTTTAGAATTTAAAATGTATCAGAAAAAAGATGTTAAAAATAACATTAGTACCTTAGTTTTTAATAAAGATTACGGCCTTTTAGCAAGTGTTAGTGCTAAAGCAAACTTTGTGTTATTAAAGGATACCATTACTGCATTAGAGAAAGAAGTGTTTTTTAAAGAATTATTTATAAATTTAAACAAAATAAAATTTTAATGAGTTTTTCACTTCTGTGTAGAAATCTAACAGATAAAACAGTATGTCAAAAGAAATAGAACACAAATTAAACAAAATACCGGTATTAAATATCTTAGTAAAATTTGGCAAGAAAATTAAAATTCCAGGTTTAGAAGGCATGTCTTTATATGATGTATTAGAGATGTACATTATTGGTATTGTAGAAGGTGCTTTAACTACAAGGGCTGGCGGAATAGCATACAGTTTCTTTATGGCAATTTTTCCATTTTTGTTATTTATTCTAACCTTAATACCTTACATACCTATAGAAGGTTTTCAAGAAGGTTTATTCTCTTTTATCAAAGATGTTTTACCACCTCAAACCTTTGATGCTGTAAATTTGGTAATTGGAGACATTGTAAATAATCAATACGGTGGTTTGCTTTCTTTTGGTTTTTTATTATCCATATTTTTAATGACAAATGGTATCAACTCAATTTTTAGTGGATTCGAATATTCTTACCATGTAAAAGAAGTTAGAAATGTTTTTAAGACTTATTTTGTTTCCATAGGAGTTTCTCTATTACTCTCTTTTTTCTTAATTGTAACGGTTGCTTTGGTTATTTTATATCAAGTAGCTTTATTGAAAATAGACGAAAAGGGTTGGTTTAATACCGCCGATTTAGATTTATTTTACTACGGAAGAGGAGTGCTGTTTTTAGTGATGATTTTTACTGTTGTTTCGTTGCTATTTAGATATGGTACAAAACAAGGTAAAGAAACAAGGTTCTTTTCTGCAGGTGCTCTTTTAACAACAATTGTATCTTTGTTTACCTTTTATTTATTTGGTATTTATGTAGTAAAATTTGCGCAATACAATCAATTATATGGTTCTATTGGTACGCTGTTAATTTTAATGCTATTCACTTGGCTAAATGCAATTATTCTATTATTAGGTTTCGAATTAAATGCTTCTATCTATAGTTTAAGGCAAAGAAATAAAACAGATATAACTGCTTAAAAATCACAACTTTTTCACGATATTTGTACTCGCAATTTTGAATCTTAAATTGTGAATTTTGAGTGATTAGTTTTGAGTGGCGACATTAAAAACTATAAATTAAGAACTAAAAATCAATTAATGAAACCGAGCATCCCCAAAGGAACTAGAGATTTTTCGCCAATAGAAGTTGCAAATCGTACGTATATAATGAATACGATTAAAACTGCTTTTGAAACCTTCGGATTTCAACCTATAGAAACTCCAAGTTTTGAAAATTCAGCTACCTTAATGGGTAAATATGGGGAAGAAGGGGATCGACTTATTTTCAAAATTTTAAATTCAGGTGACTTTCTGAAAAAGGCAGATGCTGCACTCCTAAGTGAGAAAGACAGTTTAAAAGTAACAGCTCAGATTTCTGAAAAAGCACTCCGTTATGACTTAACAGTGCCTTTTGCGCGTTATGTTGTGCAGCATCAAAACGAAATTACATTTCCCTTTAAAAGATACCAAGTACAGCCAGTTTGGAGAGCAGATAGGCCACAAAAAGGACGTTTTAGAGAGTTTTTTCAATGCGATGCAGATGTTGTTGGTAGTAAATCTTTATGGCAAGAAGTAGAGTTTATCCAGTTATATGACGTTGTTTTTAGCAGGCTAGGTTTGGCAGGAACTACTATTAAGATAAACAATAGAAAAATACTTTCTGGTATTGCAGAAGTTATTGGTGCAAAAGATAAATTAATCGATTTTACAGTTGCTTTAGACAAACTAGATAAAATTGGTAAAGACGGTGTTGTAAAAGAAATGTTGTCTAAAGGAATTACGGAAGAGGCGATTGAGAAAGTACAGCCTTTGTTTGACTTTACAGGCTCAAATATAGATAAATTGACTTCTTTAGAGAAAATGTTATCAACTTCTGAAGAAGGGAGAAGTGGGGTAGAAGAGCTTCGTTTTGTGATTAATGCAATTGGTGAATTAGGTTTAGAAACAGCCGCTCTGCAAGTTGATGTAACTTTAGCAAGAGGGTTGAATTATTATACAGGTGCAATTTTTGAAGTTGCTGCGCCAGAAGAAGTTAAAATGGGTTCTGTTGGCGGTGGCGGAAGATATGATGATTTAACAGGAATCTTTGGTTTAAAAGATGTCTCTGGAGTTGGAATTTCTTTTGGATTAGATAGAATTTATTTAGTTTTAGAAGAATTAGGTTTATTTAAAGTAGTTGATTTACCAAAACCAAAAGTTATTTTCTTAAATTTTGACGCTACTACAGATGTTCTAAAAATGAAAGCGATGCAAAGCTTGAGAGCAAATGGAATTAAATCCGAGTTTTATCCAGATTTAGGTGTAAGTAACAAACAAGAGAAGCGTCAATGGAAATACGTTTCTAGTAGAGCAATACTATTTGTAGTTTCTAAAGTAGAAAATGATGTTTTTACATTAAAAAATATGAATTCTGGTGTGCAAACAAATTGCTCTTTATCAGAATTAGTAGAAAAATTAAAATAATACGTTGTAAACACGTAAATTTGCACTTTAATATAGAATGAAATGTTTGAATTGAACAGCAAAATGAATGACGAAAGAATTGAAGAAATAGGGGAGAATCATGTGGCAACTTCGGCAGAAAATCCGATAAGACCAGATGCATTTGATATTTCTGACGAAGAAAAAATAGTAAAAATTGAAAAGAGTGTAAAAGATATTTTACACACTTTAGGAATGGATTTAACAGATGATAGTATTCAGGGAACTCCCAAAAGAGTTGCGAAAGCATTTATAAACGAAATGTTTATGGGCTTGAATCCTAAAAACAAGCCAAAGGCTTCTACGTTTGACAATAATTATAATTATGGTGAAATGCTAGTAGAGAAGAATATAGTCTTGTACTCTACCTGTGAGCACCATTTGTTGCCAATCATTGGGAGAGCGCATGTTGCTTACATTTCTGACGGTAAAGTAATCGGACTCTCTAAAATGAATAGAATTGTAGAGTATTTTTCTAAAAGGCCACAAGTACAAGAGCGTTTAACAATGCAAATTGTACAAGCAATGCAAGAGGCTTTAGGAACAAAAGATGTTGCTTGTGTTATAGATGCAAAACATTTATGTGTAAATTCTCGTGGTATTAAAGATATTGAAAGTTCTACTGTAACTTCAGAGTTTGGTGGGAAATTCAAGGAGAAAGAAACAAAGAAAGAATTTTTACAATATTTACAAATGGATACGCCCTTCTAAGTTTTAGAAGAAATTAAGAGACAATAAAAAAACCGTTTAGAAATTCTAAACGGTTTTTTTTATGTCCTAATAAGATAGAAAAGTAAATCAATTTTGTAGTACAACCCATTCTCCTTTTTCAACTAAAGGAATGGCTTGTTTAAACTTCACTTCTTTTTGTTCTCCGCTCATTACGTTTTTTATAGTAACACGCTCGTTTCTTCCAATTTTTGGTTGGTCTCTCACAACAGTTTCAATAGGTTCAGATTGCTGTCTAGAGTTTGAAATAGCCTGTTCACTTGAATTCTGAACATCTGCTTTACTTGTGTTTAAACGCTCTTTTTTACGATCTCTAGCTTCAGAAATTTGATTGGATTGTGACGGTAATTCTCCTTTAAACAAGAAAGACAATACTTCTTTATTAATTTCATCTACAGTAAGCTTAAATAATTCAAAAGCTTCGAACTTATAAATTAATAAAGGATCTTTTTGCTCATAAGATGCATTCTGAACAGAATGTTTCAGTTCATCCATTTTACGCAAATGGTCTTTCCAATTTTCATCTATGATTGCTAGCGTAATGTTTTTCTCAAAATCTGTAACTAAACTCTTACCTTCAGTTTCATATGCTTCTTTTAGGTTGGTAACTACTTGTAAAGACTTAATTCCGTCTGTAAAAGGAACTACAATACGTTCATATTTATCTCCTTCATTTTCAAAAACATCTTTAATAACTGGAAATGCTAAAACAGCATTTCTTTCAATTTTATTTTTGTAATGTTCAGAAACTATATCAAATAATTTATCTGCAATTTCTTTTTCTGTTAATTTATCGAACTCTTCTTCAGAAATCGGAGAGGTCATTGAAGAAAACTTAATCAATTCAAACTCAAAATTCTTAAAATCTTTAGCTATTTTATTATTAATAATAATAGATTCGCATGTTTCGTAAATCATGTTTGCAATATCAACTTGCAAACGTTTACCATCTAAAGCGTTACGTCTTCTTTTATAAACAAACTCACGCTGAGCGTTCATAATGTCATCATATTCTAATAAACGTTTTCTAATTCCGAAGTTATTTTCTTCAACTTTCTTTTGTGCTCTTTCAATAGATTTAGAAATCATAGAATGCTGAATTACCTCACCCTCTTTTAATCCCATTCTATCCATCATTTTTGCAATTCTGTCTGAGCCAAAAAGACGCATTAAATTGTCATCTAAAGCCACGTAAAATTGAGTTGACCCAACATCACCTTGTCTACCTGCACGTCCACGTAATTGTCTATCTACACGTCTAGAATCATGTCTTTCTGTACCAATAATAGCCAAACCACCAA
>CAJXAS010000053.1 GCA_913050305.1 uncultured Polaribacter sp.
AGTATTGGTTGGTTGGCTAGTAAAGAAAACTTTTGGCCTACAGATATTGCAATTAGTAGATTAAAATTAAAAGCATCCTACGGTAAATTAGGAAACCAAGACGTTCCTGGTAATCCGACTATAAATCAATCTGAATTAAGTAAAGAATTTTCTTTTTACGGAATAAATGGTAGTGCAATATCAACTGGTGCTAAAATATCTGATGTTGGGAATCCAAACTTACGCTGGGAAACTTCAATTAGCACAAATTTAGGTGTTGAATTAGGCTTTTTACAAGATAAACTATATGTGTCTGCAGAAGTTTATAAAATAACAACAGACGGATTGATTAACAGAGATAATACAATCATACCAACAACTGGTCCTGATTCTAATGCTCCTTTTGTTAATCTTGGTGAAATACAAAATACTGGATTTGATTTAGGTTTAGGTTTTTCTGACAATACAGATTCAGGATGGTCTTATGGTGTAGATATGACACTTTCTGCTTACAAGAACGAGGTTGTTTCTTTAGAAACAGGAACTCAAATTGGTAATAGCGGTTATAGAGGTGGTGCAATTACAAGAACAGAAGTTGGACGTTCTATATCTGAATTTTACGGTAGAGTTGTAGAAGGTTTAGATGAGAATGGTAGATTTATGTACAAAGAAATTGACGGAGTGCCTGGAATAAATGACAGCGATCGTGAATATATTGGTTCACCTCATGCAGATTTTACCTATGGTATTAATGCAAGAGTAGCTTATAAAAATTTCGATTTATCAGCATTTTTTACTGGTTCGCAAGGAAATGATATCTATAACTACAATAAAATATATACTGATTTTCCTACTTTCTTTAATGGTAATAGAAGTGCAAGAGTTTTAGATTCTTGGACACCGACTAACACAAATACTACGGTTCCAGCTTTAAGTCAATCTATATCTAATGCAGAAACAAATCCTAATTCTTACTTTGTAGAAGACGGTTCTTACTTGAGATTGAAAAACATCCAAATAGGATATACACTGCCTGAAACGGCTCTTGATAAATTGAATATGTCTTCTTTAAGACTTTACGTGCAAGCAACCAATTTATTTACAATTACTGGTTATGATGGTATGGATCCTGAAGTTATCCAAGGTGGTAATCTAACTTTAGGTGTGGACGATCAAACCTACCCATTTTCACAACTTTTCACCTTTGGTGTTAACTTAAAATTTTAAAAACATGAAAAATAAAATAGTTTACTTATTTATATTACTTACTGCGGTTATTGCATGTAGTGATGATTTTACGCAGCAGACAGCCTTTGGTTCTTTAAGTGATGAATCCTTAAAGAATGCAGATGGAATTGATTTATTACTAATTGGAGCATACTCTATGTTAGATGGAAATAGTGCTACAGGTGGCGATGACTGGTTTAAGACAGGTGATAACTGGTGGTTTGATGTAATGTCAGATGATGCACATAAAGGGAGTACAGACGGGGATCAAGCAGATTTATTTTTATTAGAAACCTATGATTGGGGTTCTGCAAACCCATATACAACAGGTAAATGGAGATCTCTATATGCAGGTGTAAACCGTGCAAATGCAGTACTTGTTCAAATTGGGTTAGTAGAAGAAGGAGATTTTAGTCAGCAATTGGCAGAAGCTCGTTTCTTAAGAGGTTTCTTTAATTTACAATTGCAAAAAATATTTGGTAATGTATCTTATATTTCTGAAGAAAACTTTGCAGCTCTTGAATTTAATCAACCAAATTCAGGTCCTATTTGGGGTCAAATTGAAGCTGATTTTGAATATGCAGTAGCAAATTTACCAAATACCCAAGGTCAAGTAGGTAGAGCAACGGCATGGACAGCAAAAGCTTTTTTAGGAAAAACACATTTATACCAATCTAATTGGGCTGACGCATATGCTTCTTTAAACGATGTAGTTACTAATGGACCTTTTTCTTTACGATCAGAATTTACTGATAATTTTAGAATGGCTGGAGACAACAGTAGTGAATCTCTTTTAGCGATTCAATTTACTGCAGATGCAACTACTTCTTTCAACGGAAATCGTGGTGGAACGTTAAATTTTTCAGGACCAAACGGTTATTGTTGTGGTTTTTACCAAGCATCTCAAGATTTAGTAAATGCATATCAAACTGCAGCTGGCTTACCTTTATTAGAAACCTATAATAGTACTGATGTTGCAAGTGATTACGGAATTAACTCTGGTGATCCTTTTACATTACATGCTGGACCCTTAGATCCAAGATTAGATTATACTGTAGGAAGAAGAGGAATTGATTATAATGGATTCGGTGTTCATCCTGGTAAAGACTGGATTCGTGCATCATTTGCTGATATTTCTGGCCCTTATATGACTAAGAAAAATTTTTATAACAACGGTGAAGACGCAAATGTTGGAACTGGAGGATGGGGTGAACAACGTTCTGGTATTAACTACCACTTAATGCGTTTTGCAGATGTTTTATTGATGGCGGCAGAAGCTGCTGCAGAGACAGGTAATACAGCTGTAGCTTTAAACTACGTAAATCAAATTAGAAACAGGGCAAAAAACATGACTTATGTTAAAGATGCAGCAGGTGCAGATGCAGCAAATTATGTAATTGAACCTTATAACTCTTTTCCTAGTGCTGCTTACGCTGTAAAAGCGGTTCGTTTTGAGCGTCGTTTAGAATTAGGAGTAGAAGGACATCGTTTATTTGATTTGAGAAGATGGGGTAATTCTGCTAGTGTAATTTCTGAATACATTTCAAATGAAGCGCGCACAATAACGCCATTTGGTGTTGCAGCAAACACATATCAATCAAAACATGATTTATCTCCGATACCTTTGAACGCTATTGATCAAAGTCAAGGTGTAATTACACAAAATCCAGGATATTAAATTAATTATTTGAATTATTTTATTACTCCAAGCAGTGCATTATATCTAATGCGCTGCTTTTTTTATTAAAAAGTGTAATCCTAAGGTAGTATACAACTAAAAGTGCGTCTAAATTCTTAAATTCGTTCTTATTAAATTTCCCAAAATGAAACAACTCTTTTTTTTATTGATTGTAATTATTTCCTTAACCTCTTGTAATAATACGTTACAAAAAGATAAAAATTTTAAACAATTAGACGCCAAACAAACAGGCATTACATTTTCAAATAATTTAACAGAAACAAAGGAATTAAATTATTTAAATTATGCCTATATGTATATGGGTGCAGGGGTTTCTGCAGGTGATTTAAATAATGATGGATTAATTGATCTGTTTTTTACTGGAAATATGGTTTCTAATAAATTATACCTTAATAAAGGGGGATTAAAATTTGAAGATGTTTCCGAGGAATCTGGCGTTTCGGGTGATAACAGATGGTTTACAGGTGTAACTATGGCAGATGTAAATAATGACGGTTTTTTAGATATTTACTGTTCTGTAGGCGGGAAATTTAAACCAAAAGAGAATTTACTATATATTAACAATGGAGATTTAACTTTCACTGAAAGTGCAAAAAAATATGGCATAGATGATATTGGAAATAGCATACAAGCAACCTTTTTTGATTATGATCTTGATGGTGATTTAGATTTGTATGTTGCGAATTACCCACCAACAAAATTTAATGCCCCAAGGAGTTACTATCAGTTTAAAATGCAAAACACAACGGATGTAGATACCGATAAATTATATAGAAACGATGGCAATACATTTACGAATGTAACTGATATTGCAGGAGTGCGCTCTTTCGGCTTATCTAATAGCGCAACAATTGGAGATATAAATAATGATGGTTGGCCCGATATATATGTTTCTAATGACTTTAGCATGCCAGATTACCTCTACATAAATAATAAGAATGGAACTTTTACCGAACAAGTTAAAGAAGTAACTAAACAAACGGCCTTTTATGGAATGGGCGTAGATATTGCAGATTTTAATAATGACTTACTTTTAGATATCATTCAAATGGATATGGCACCTGGAGATAATCGCAGGTCTAAAGCGAATATGGGAAGTATGAATCCTGACTTATTTTGGGGAACGGTAAATGCTGGTTTTGGTTACCAATACATGCAAAATATGTTAGACTTAAATAATGGTACCGTAATTAATAACGGATTACCCGATTTTAGTAACATATCTCGTTTGGCAGGCGTTGCAACTACAGACTGGAGTTGGGGACCACTATTCGCTGATCTTGATAATGATGGTTGGAAAGATATTTTCATCTCTAACGGCACACGCAGAGAGATAAATAATAAAGATTATTTTGAGGCATTAAAAAAACAACGCCTCACTGCAGATGTGTTATTAGAAAAAACATTAGCCATACCCTCTGAAAAAATTGATAATGTTGTTTTTAAAAACAACAAAGATCTAACCTTTAAACAAGTAAATGATGAATGGGGTTTAAGCTTCAAAGGCTTCTCTAATGGTTGTGTTTATGTTGACCTTGACAATGATGGAGATTTAGAAATTGTAACCAACAACATTGATGATTATGCATCCATTTTTGAAAATAGAAATATAGAAAACAATCATCATCTTACTTTAAAATTTAACGGCCCAAATAAAAATAAATTTGGTCTTGGTGTTAAAGTTACCGCAATTTCTGACAAACTTTCTCAATATCAAGAAATGACATTGACAAGAGGGTTTCAATCTTCTATTGCACCACAATTACACTTTGGACTAGGTAAAACAGAAAAAGTTGATCGTTTAAAAGTAGTTTGGCCAGATGGTAAACTACAAATACTTTCTAACGTAAATAAAAACCAAATCTTAACCATAGATTATCGCAAGGCAGCACTGCCTTTAATGACTAGTAAAATGGCAAAATTACCAACGATGTTCTCAACAGAAAAAGACACTTCAATTGCTGTGCAACACCAACATCTTGAAAATATTTATGATGATTTTGAAAATGAAATACTATTACCACATAGAACCTCTATGTTTGGCCCAGATGTTTCTGTAGGAGATTTAAATGGAGATGGATTAGATGATTTTATCGTTGGAGGAGCAGTCTACAACGCAACAACTTTGTATTTCCAAACCTCAAAAGGTTTTGTAAAACAACAGAACATAGCTATAAAGAATGATAGTGGTTATGAAGATTTAGGGAGCTTAATTTTTGATGCGGACGGAGATGGGGATAATGATATTTACATGGTAAGTGGTGGGAATGAATTTAGTGCAGATTCAAAAATGTTACAAGACCGTCTCTATGTTAATAATGGCCAAGGTAATTTTACCAAATCTACAAGTGCATTGCCCGAAATGCTAACAAGTGGTTTAAGAGTTTCTAGCGTTGATTATGATAAAGATGGTGACTTAGATTTATTTGTTGGTGGTAGATTAGTGCCAAAAAACTATCCTTTGCCCGCCAATAGTTATATTTTAGAAAACGTAAGTACTAAAGGAAAACCTAAATTTATAGATGTAACTAAAAAAATTGCTCCTGAATTGGAAGCATTAGGAATGGTTACTAGTTCTCTATGGTCAGATTTTGATAATGACGGACAAATAGATTTAATAGTAGTAGGTGAATGGATGCCAATTACAATCTTTAAAAACAACAAAGGCTCATTTAAAAACATCACCAAAGACTTGAATTTAGATGCAACTACTGGTTGGTGGTTTAGCATAAATGAGGGGGATTTTGATAATGATGGGGATTTGGATTATATCGTTGGTAATCTTGGATTAAATTATAAATACAAGGCAAATAAAGAGGAAACATTCGATATTTATGTAAACGATTTTGACAAGAATAAGTCTAATGATATTGTGCTTAGTTATTATAATGGTGGTGAAAAATTTCCGGTAAGAGGTCGAGAATGTTCTTCACAACAAATACCAGCCATTAAGAAAAAGTTTAAGAATTATGAAACGTATTCGAATGCAACTTTAGTAGATATATACACAGAGCAAGACCTAAGCGCATCGTTACATTACCAAGTAAATTCTTTTGCAAGTGTATTTTTAGAAAATAAGGAAGGTGCATTTATTACACATGAATTGCCTACTGAAGCACAATTTTCAAGTATCAATCAAATTTTGGTTGATGATTACGATAAAGATGGGAATTTAGACGCTATCATTGCCGGGAACCTATATGTTTCAGAAGTTGAAACTCCAAGAAACGATGCTAGTTTTGGTTATTATTTAAAAGGAGATGGGAAAGGGCAATTTAAAGCAATTTCTCCCAGTAAGAGTGGTGTATATATCAAAGGAGACACCAAGGACATGGTAGAGATTAAAATTGGAGATAAAAAGTATATTATCGTAGCAAAAAATGACGACTATCTTCAGTTTATAAAAATTAAATAAGAAGTATTTTTTAATACTATTGAACTAATATTTTAATTGATAAAAAAATGAAAAAGATAATTTTAATTCTATTGATAACCTTATTTCAATCATCTATATTTTCTCAAGACATGCTTCAGGAAAAATATAACTTAATGCCTTGGCCACAGCAAATTAGTGAAAATAATGCTCCGTTTAAAATAGATAGAAAATTAACAATTTCTATTGCTGGCGAAGATTTAAAAAAAAGAGTTGCAAATGCTTCTGTTCAGTTTTTAAGAAGACTGGCAAACAGAACTGGGATTTTCATAAATACCGGATTTCCTGTAAAAGGAAAAAAAGCCTCTATAGAAATTAGTTTTGACACTATTTCTAATTTATCAATAGAAAGTGATGAAGCATATTCTTTAGACATAAATAAAAATAATGTTTTCATAAAAGCAAAGACAGATGTTGGCGCTTTAAGAGCATTAGAGACATTATTACAACTGGTTAATTTTAACCAAAATGGGTATTATTTTGAAGGAGTTGCTATTAAAGATTCACCAAGATTTGTTTGGAGAGGATTAATGATAGATGCTGCACGTCACTTTCAGCCAATTGAAGTTTTAAAACGAAATCTAAATGCTATGGCCTCTGTAAAGCTAAATGTTTTTCATTGGCACTTAACAGATGATCAAGGTTTTAGAGTTGAATCTAAAGTATATCCAAAATTGCAAGAAGAAGCTTCAGATGGTTTATTTTATACACAAGAACAAATTAAAGATCTTGTAAAATATGCATCAAATTTAGGAATAAGAGTTATCCCAGAATTTGACGTTCCTGGGCATTCTTCGGCAATATTAACTGCATACCCAGAATTAAGCAGTAAGGAAGACTATAATTATTCTATAGAAAGGTTTTCAGGTATTTTTAACCCTACCTTAAACCCGTCTAAAGAAGAAACCTATACTTTTTTAGAAAATTTGTTTACAGAAATTGCACCGCTATTTCCTGATGAATATTTCCATATTGGTGGTGACGAAAATGAAGGAAAACATTGGGATGAAAACACAGAAATTCAAGAATTTAAAAAGAAAAACAACTTAAAAAATAATCACGAGTTACAAACCTATTTTAATATAAAATTAGAGAAAATATTAAAAAAATTAGGGAAAAAATTAATGGGTTGGGATGAAATTTTAACACCTTCTTTGCCAACCTCTGCAGTTATTCATTCTTGGAGAGGAAAACGTGAAGGTTTGCAACAAAGCACTTTAATTGAAGCTGCTAAAAGAGGGTATCAAGGGGTGCTTTCTGCAGGTTATTATATAGATAGAATGCTATCTATTGAACATCATTACTCGGTAGATCCTATAGGTGAAGCTATTTTAACAAAAGAAGAACGTAAAAGAATTTTAGGAGCTGAAACAACGATGTGGAGTGAATTAGTTACTCCACATACTATAGACTCTAGAATTTGGCCAAGAACTGCAGCAATAGCAGAACGTTTTTGGTCTGCCAAAGAAGTAAATGATGTAAATAATATGCGAAAAAGATTGGACGTTATAAATTTTCAATTAGAAGAATTAGGCATTACTCATATTAAAAATAGAGCTGTTATTCTTAGAAACATTAGCAATCATCAAGAAAATAATGCGTTAAAAACGTTGTCTAATTTATGCGAACCCATAAAAATTTACTCTAGAAATGAAGCAGGAACAGAATATAAAACATTCTCACCCTTTACGTTGTTTGCTGATGCTTGTGTTGCTGATGCTAAAGATGCGGTAATTTTCAATAAACTAGTTGCTCAAGAAAATTTTGATGAAGTTAAAATTTATCTTAAACATTGGTCAAAAAATCACGACGAATTGCAGGCCATTATTAATAACCCAAACGTAAAACCTTTAAGAGAACTATCTAGAAACTTATCGATAACATCGAGTATTCTTTTAAATATTCTTACTAAAAAAGAAATTAGTGCCTCGCAAATAAATAAATTAAACGCATCAATTGCTTTGCTTAAAAAACCATATTTAGATGTTGAATTGGCAGTTATAGGCTCCTTACAAAATTTAATAACTTTAAGCCAAGAAAAATATTCTATTAAAAAATAGAAAACCAATCTCTCAAATATTGAGCTTTTAATAAGACATCACTAGATACATGTTTGTGTTTTTTAGTGGTAAAAAGATTGTTTTTACCACTAAAAAATAATAAAGTTAGCACCTAAGAAATATAGTAAAGGGAACTCTCAAAAAAAATTAAGTATTTTAAAAGGCATTCCTTAAAAATTATTTTATCAAAATTTAAGTATTTTTCCGTTGCTTGGATATTTGCTTCTTTAAATTTTATTATTGGTACTTGGGTTCTATACATTCCGCATGTAAAAGAAAAATTACAATTAAACAATTCTAAAATAGGCGTTGCTTTATTTTACTTTAAGTGTTTTATTATTCCTGAAAATAATTTCTAAAATAGGAAGTTTACGATTAGAATATGCATCCTTCTAAAAGTATAAAAAAACTTATTTGAGCATGACACAAAATGCTTAGCAGAGCGCTTAAGGTCTTTCTTTTTTAAAATAAACATTATAAACCAACCCTAATAAAATTAAAAATACTCCGAATAAGGTCCAAAAGCTATAAATTTCTCCAAACCAAGTAGCGCCAATAATAATCATAAAAATTACTTCTAAGTATTTTAAGGGAGCGATTAAACTTGTTTCTTGAGATTGAAATGCCTTGGTCATGTAAAGCTGACCTATATACCCGAAAACACCCAAGCTTAATAGTAAAACCCATTCGATTGTATTCGGATTTCTCCAATGATTTATTGACATAACTCCGCCTGCAATAAAAGCCATCACCATAAAATAATTAATAATAACTAACGGATTTTCTTTGGTACCCATTTTACGAATCACCACAAAAATAAGTCCTAGAAAAAGGGCAGATAAAATAACCAAAAGCAAACCTAGAGAATTTATAGTTGTGCTAAATCCTTTAATAAATAGCACCCCCACAAAAGCGACTAAAAACAACAACCATTGCATTGTCTTTATTTTTTCTTTTAAGAAAATAAGTGCTAAAATAGCGGCAAAAATTGGAGAGGTATACCTTAAGGCAACTGCGGTACCCACATCTAAATAATTTAAAGATTGAAAAAAAAGGGTTAATGAAATTACCCCCGCTGCAGCTCTTAATAATAGTAGTTTTTTATTATTTCCTAAAATAGGAATTCGCTGCCGTAAAATTAAAGGAATTGTAAACACCAAGGTACCAATAGACCTAAAGAACACAATTTGATAGGCATTAAAAATAGATACATATTTTACCACAGCATTCATAATAGCAAAAGCAATTACGCTAATAATCATGTATACTATCGCTTTATTATATTTCATAACTACTTTATTCAATAATTTTAAAAAACAAGCATTATTTAGTCTCCATAAAAACACCATTTGATAATTAAATTAAATGATTTAAATATGCAAGACAAAGATACTTTATATCCTAAAACTTATCATGCGATTTTATTAAATTAGATTTATTTTTTCGCTAATTAAAGAGGCTACGAACTAAAAAAAAGTAACTTTTATTTCAAATTTTTAAAAAGTACTTCTGTAAAACCATTCTTATAAATTATCTAGTTTTTAAAAAATAACAAAGTAAATAGTTTATTCTTTTCCTATCTTTGAGAGTATACCATAATTATAAAAATGAACGATTTTATTCTCTACTTTAAAATGGGTCT